>NZ_JBTMMT010000007.1:0-162674 GCF_055517075.1 Micromonospora sp. DSM 43699 | reverse complement strand
CAAACACCTCCGACTCCCCCCACAACACCGCACCCATCCCCACCCACTGCCACCCCTGACCCGGAAACACAAACACCACCCCACCACCACCCGAACCCGAACCCGAACCCACCGAACCCACCACCACCGAAGACCCCACACCCGACCCCTGAACCGAACCCGAACCCGACGTCCCGGAAACCGGCACCGCCACACCAGACGCCACCACATCCAAGCCCGCCACAACCTCCGCGACATCCCGACCCAACACCACCGCACGATGCTCAAACACCGACCGCGACGACACCAACGACCAACCCACATCCACCAACCCCGCACCAGACCCCGCACCAGCGCCCGCACCAGGGCCGGCATCATCGCTGGTAAGACCCGCACACAACTCCCGCAACCGCGCCGCCTGCGCCCGCAACGCCCCCACCGACCGCCCCGACACCACCACCGGCACCACCGACAAACCTCGATCACCCACACCGACAGCCGGCTTCTCCACCATCACGGGAGCCTGTTCGACAATCAGATGGGCATTCGTACCGCCCATGCCGAAGGAACTCACCCCGGCAGTACGCGGGCGGTCCGTCGCGTGGCCCGGCCACGGTTGCAGTTCCGTGTGGACCCGCAGGTTCAGCTCGTCGAGGGGGATGTCCGGGTTCGGCGTACGGAAATTGAGGCTCGGCGGCAACACTCCCTCGCGTACGCACAGCACGACCTTCAGCAGGCCGGTGATGCCGGCGGCACCCTCCAGGTGACCGATGTTGGTCTTGACCGATCCGACCGCGAGGGGGTTGTCGCAGTCGCGGCCGGCACCCAGCACCGCTCCGAGGGCCGCCGCCTCGACGGGGTCGCCGACCCTCGTCCCGGTGCCGTGCAGCTCGACGTAGTCCACGTGTCGGGGGGGCACCCCCGCCCGCTCGTACGCCCGACGCAGCAGGGTCTCCTGTGCCTCCCGGTCGGGATGGGTAAGGCCGGGGCCACCGCCGTCGTTGTTGACGGCGCCGCCCCGGATGACGCAGTGCACCCGGTCGCCGTCCTGGACCGCGTGGGCCAGCGGCTTGAGGACCAGGGCCACACCACCCTCACCACGGACGTAGCCGTTGGCCCGGGCGTCGAAGGTGAAGCAGCGTCCGTCAGGGGACAGTGCGCCCATGCGTGCCATGCCGGCGGTGCTCTCGTCAGCCAGGATGAGACTCACCCCGCCGACGACGGCGACCGCGCTCTCGCCCCGCAGCAGGCTTTCGCACGCCAGGTGGACGGCGACCAGCGAGGACGACTGCGCCGAGTCGACGGTGAAGCTGGGGCCACGCAGACCCAGCAGGTAAGACAGGCGGTTCGCCGTGAGGCTACGGTTCAGGCCGGTCGCGGTGTGGCTGCCGATCGGCGTTCCGGAGCGGTGCAGCAGGGTGGCGTAGTCGTCGGCGGTGAGCCCCACGAAGACGCCGGTGTCGGAGCCCCTGAGGTCGGTCGGTCGGATGCGGGCGTGCTCCAGGGCCTCCCAGCCGAGTTCGAGCATCAGGCGCTGTTGCGGGTCTACGGCGGCAGCCTGGCGCGGGGACATCCCGAAGAACGCTGCGTCGGATTCGCCCTTTCCCTCCACCACCGCCCGCCAGCTGCCGTCGGACTGGCGGTCGACCGCGCTCCGACCGCCGCACAGCAACTCCCAGAACTCGTCGATTCCCGGTGCGTCAGGAAGGCGGCAGGACATTCCGATGACGGCGATGTCGCTGTGCCGCAACACGTCACCTTGCTCGGTCATGACGTCTCCTGGGTTCGAAAGAAACGATGCTCGGAAGCACACTCCCGGCCCGACCGGACGGCTACGCTGCGCTGCCTGCGTCTCCGCCCACAACTCGCGTTGTCCCGGCGGGCACGTACGACGACGGGTTTCGGTTCCACCGGGCCGGCGTCAGCTCCGGGCCGGCCGTGCCGGTGCGTTGACCCGATCGTCACCTGATCCGGCGCCCAGGCCGGGTCACCACGTCACCGGCAGGGCCACGAGGCTGCGTACCATCATTCCGCGGTTCCATTCGAGTTCGCTTTCCTCGACGGCCAGGCGGAGACCGGGAAGTCGCCTGACCAAGGCACCGACGGCGGCCTGTATCTCCCATCTGGCCAGTGCCGCCCCGATGCAGTAATGGGGCCCGTGCCCGAACGCGATGTGCGGGTTCGGGTCACGGTCGAGCACGATGTCGGCGGCCTTCGCGAAAGCGTCGTCATCCTGGTTGGCGGAGGCCAGTGAGAAGACGACGGCGTCGCCGGCCCGGATGGTCGTCCCGTTCAGTTCCAGGTCCTCGGTGGCGATACGGGTGGGGCCGACCGAGGCCCAGAGCGGGGCCGCCCGCAGCAGTTCCTCGACTGCCGTGGGGATCAGCTCCGGGCGGGCGTGGAGTTGCGCATACCGGGTGCGGTCGCGCAGCAGGAGGAAGACCTGCGAGGCGATCTGGCTGGCGGTGGTCTCGTGCCCACCGACGAGCAGCCCGCCGGTGAGCATGACGAGTTCCTCCTCGGTGAGCCGGTCACCGTCGTCCCGCGCCTCGACCAGGGCACCGAGAAGGTCGTCGGTGCGGTGCGCGCGACGCTGTGCAAGGAGGCCGCCCAGGTACTCGACGAAATCCTGTACCGCGCGGTCGACCTGGTCGGCCGTGTATCGGGTGGAGGACATCAGGGCGTCGCTGAAGGCACGGAACAGGTGCTGCTCGTCGTACCCGATGCCCATCATGTCGCAGATGATCATCACCGGCAGGGGGAGCGCGAGCTGCTGCACGAGGTCGGCCGGCGGCCCGGTCTCGACCATGTCGTCGAGGATCTGGTCGGCGAGTTGGACGACGCGCGGGGCGATGTCCCGTACGCGCTTCGGCGTGAACGCCGTGGCGACGAGTCTGCGCAGGCGGGCGTGCGCGTCGGGGGGTAGGCCCATCAGCCCGTCGGGTTCCTGGAGACGGGGAGAGGCACGGGGTACGTCCCGCCCGGCGCCGGCGGCGATGCTGAGCCGGGGGTCGGAGAGTCCCTTCCTGACGTCGGCGTGCCGGGTGACCAGCCAGGCATCCCCGCCGTAGGGCATCCGGACACGGGCGACCGGCTCTTTTACGCGCAGTTCGCCATAGGTGGGATCGATATCCAGGTCGGTGCGGTCACTGAAGGGGTAGGACCTGCTGGAACCGGCCGTTACTGGGTGCTCCATGGCAGCTCTCCTCCAGGCAGGGGTGCACTTTTGCATTGATCAAGGTCAGGGTCCAGGAATTGATCTTGACAACGCCACCCTCAAACAGCGCGCCCCTTTCACTGATTCAGCCAACACCGATCGATGACCATTGTCACGAAGCCGCAGAAGACTATGTCAGGTCTCGACCAGAAACCGGTCCGAGCATTGCCAACAATGACCGTGATCGACCAATAAAAGGGGTGGCCCGAGCGTTGTAGATGGCACTATGTCAGGTCCAGTCTTGCGGCCGTCACGACTGGGACCGAAACTTACGACGCCCGAGCGAATCACGGCACGCCCCGCCCGCCACCACAGCCCGGACTCGCCGCCCGGCACGATGCCGAGTCCACGACGACACGTCCCGCACCTCGTGATCTCCACAGCAGTTCCGATTCCGCGTCACCCTCGCGAACCAAGGTTCTCTTTCCCTCCGGCCCGACGGCCGAGCCCACCGAGGAGATGAGCACGCCATGACGCAGACCCCGAACGCTCCGGCGGGACCGATCGACCTGCCCAAGGGCGCTGACGCCCAGGGGCTGTTGGACTGGTTCGCGTACATGCGGAAGAACTGGCCCGTGTCCTGGGACGAGACCCGCCAGGCCTGGCACGTGTTCTCCTACCGGGACTACCAGACCGTCACCACGAACCCGCTGATCTTCTCCTCGGACTTCACCTCGGTCTTTCCCGTACCGTCGGAGCTGGCCCTGCTGATGGGCCCCGGCACCATCGGCGGCATCGACCCACCGCGGCACGCGCCGCTACGCAAGCTGGTGAGCCAGGCCTTCACCCCCCGCCGGATCGCCCAACTGGAGCTGCGGATCGGGCAGATCACCGCCGACGTGCTGGACCGGGTACGCGACCAGGACACGATCGACATCGCCAGCGACCTCGCGTACCCGCTACCGGTGACGGTCATCGCCGAGTTGCTCGGCATTCCGACCGAGGACCACGAGAAGTTCCGCGACTGGGTGGACATCATCCTCAGCAACGAGGGCCTGGAGTACCCCAACCTGCCCGACGACTTCACCGAGACGGTGGGGCCGGCCATCGAGGAGTGGTCCGAGTTCCTGTACGCGCAGATCGCCCAGAAGCGTGCCGCACCGAAGGACGACCTGATCAGCGGCCTCTGTGAGGCGGAGGTCGACGGGCGCAAGCTGACCGACGAGGAAGTCGTCAACATCGTCGCGCTGCTGCTCACCGCCGGGCACATCTCCAGCGCCACGCTGCTCAGCAACCTGTTCCTGGTGCTGGAGGAGCACCCGGAGGCACAGGCGGCGGCACGCGCGGACCGCAGTCTCGTGCCGGCCGTCATCGAGGAGACGCTGCGCTACCGGTCCCCGTTCAACTGCATCTTCCGAATTCTGAACGAGGACACCGACATCTTCGGCCACCCCATGCGCAAGGGCCAGATGGTCATCGCCTGGATCGCCTCCGCGAACCGCGACACCGAGGTGTTCACGGACCCGGACGCCTTCGACATCCGACGCGAGTCCAACAAGCACCTGGCGTTCGGCCACGGCATCCACCACTGCCTGGGCGCGTTCCTGGCACGGCTGGAGGCGAAGGTCTTCCTCAACCAGACACTCGACCAGTTCACCGAGTTCCGGATCGACCATGACGGGGTCGAGTTCTACGACGCCGACCAGCTCACCGCACGACGACTCCCCGTCCAGGTAGTGCGCGACGGACAGCATCCGAGGTGAGGGCAGTCGTTCCCTTCCTGGATCTGAACGCCGGCAACGACGAGGTACGGGCCGACCTGGACGCCGCGTACGCCCGGGTGTCCGCCTCCGGCTGGTACCTGCTCGGGCCGGAACTGGACGCGTTCGAGGCGGAGTTCGCCGCGTACTGCTCGGCGCGCCACTGCGTCGGGGTGGGCAACGGACTGGACGCCCTGGTGCTGGCCCTGCGGGCGCTGGACGTCGGCCCCGGCGACGAGGTGATCGTGCCGGCGCACACGTTCATCGCGACCTGGCTGGCGGTCTCGGCCACCGGGGCCCGGCCGGTGCCGGTGGAGCCCGACGAACGCACCTACGGCATCTGCCCGGACAGATTGGCCGCGGCGTTCACCCCCAGGGTCAAGGCGGTCCTCGTCGTGCACCTGTACGGGCACCCGGTCGACCTGGACCCGGTACGGGCGGTCGCCGACCGGCACGGCGTACCCGTGGTGGAGGACGCGGCGCAGGCGCACGGTGCCGCCTACCGGGGACGGCCCGTCGGTGCCGGCGGCGTCGTCGCCTTCAGCTTCTATCCGGCGAAGAACCTCGGCGCGCTCGGCGACGGTGGGGCCGTCGTCACCGACGACCACCGGGTCGCCGAGCGGGTCCGGCTGCTGCGTAACTACGGCTCGGTCCGGAAGTACGACCACCAGGTGCAGGGCTACAACTCGCGGCTGGACGAGTTCCAGGCCGCGGTGCTGCGGGCCAAGCTGCCCCGCCTCGACGAGTGGACCGAGCGGCGGGCCCGGGTCGCCCGACGTTACACGGAGGCGCTGGCCGGTCTACCGGATCTCGTCCCGCCCTCCGTCGCGCCCTGGGCGACGTCCGCGTGGCACCTGTACGTGGTACGCACCCCGCACCGCGAGGCGCTGCGGGCCCGGCTGGCCGCCGCCGGGGTGGCGACGCTTGTGCACTACCCGGTCCCGGTGCACCGTTCCGGGGCGTACCGGGACACCGAGGACGTGCGTCGGGCCGGGCCGCTGCCGATCAGCGAGCGGCTGGCCGAGGAGGTCCTGAGTCTGCCGATCGGTCCTCACCTGCCCGACGAGGGCGTCGACACGGTGGTGGCTGCCCTGCGCGACATCATGGCCGACCTCCACGGCGCTGGGCACCTTCCCCGGTGAGATCCGCACCGCCCCGGGCGTGACCAGGGGATCCCGGGCGGATCGTCACGCCCGGCCCGCCCCGATGGCCACGCCCTGGCGCAGGTCCAACCGGGCCCCGATGAAGGTGCTCCGCATCCGCCGGTCGTGCGTCACCACGACCAGCGCTCCGGCATAGCCGTCCAGCGCCTGCTCCAACTCCTCCACGAGCAGGGGTGCGAAGTGGTTGGTGGGCTCGTCCAACAGCAGCAGGTCGGCCGGGCGGCTGACCAGCCGGGCCAGGTCGATGCGGCGGCGCTGCCCGACGGAGAGCGCCCCGACCGGCATGCGCAGGTCCTCGGAGCGGAACAGACCGAGGTCGAGCAGCTCGTCCGCGTACTCGTCGGGGTGCCCCGGCCGACCCGACGCGTACGCCTCCAGCAGGGAGCGCCCCGGCTGCCCGACCGTCACGTCCTGGCGCAGGTGACCGACCCGGGCCGGCAGTCGCACCGTCCCGCCGTCGGGGACGAGTTCCCCGGCGAGCACCCGCATCAGCGTGCTCTTGCCCGCGCCGTTGGGGCCGGTGACCAGCAACCGTTCGGCGGGACCGATGATCAGCTCGGGTACGTGCAGGCGGCGGCCCACCCGGACGTCGGTCAACTCGACGCGGCGGGTGTCGACGTCCATGGTGTCCGAGGCGACCGACGCGGTGAAACGCAACGGGTCGGCGGGGCGCGGTACCGGATTCTCCCGCAGGCGGTGCAGTCGCTCGTTGGCGTTGCGGGCCTTCCGTGACGTCGCCGTCGACGAGGAACGGGAGCGGTGGGCACCGGCCCCGCTGAACGCCGCCGGTCCCTTGCGGGAGATCGACCGGAGCATCGTCCCGGCCCGCTCCGCGAGCTGGGACTGTCGCTCGATCTCGGCCAGCCAGTCCGCGTACGCGCGCTCCCGGCCCGCCCGGAGAGCGGCCTTCGCCCGGAGGTAGCTGCTGTAGCCGTCGCCGTACCGGTGCACGCCCCGGGTGTCGGTGTCGACCTCGATGATGGTGGGGGTGACCGACTCCAGGAACATCCGGTCGTGGGTGACCACGACGACGGTGCCCCGGTGCGACCGCAGGTGGTCCTCCAGCCACTCCACGGCCTCGGTGTCGAGGTCGTTGGTGGGCTCGTCGAGCAGCAGCAGTTCCGGGTCGGCGGCCAGGGTCGCCGCGAGCGCGAGCCGGGACCGTTCCCCGCCGGAGAGCGTGTCGACGTCCCGGTCGCGATCGAGTTCGGCCAGGCCGAGACCGTGCAGGGCGGCGTCCACCCGGGCGTCGGCCTGGTAGCCGCCGCGGGCCTCGAACTCGGTGAGCAACGTGCCGTAGGTGTCCAGCTGTTCGGGCGTGGCGGTGGCCAGGTCCGCCTCGGCAGCGCGCAACCGCGCCTCCAGGTCGCGCAGGTCGGCCAGCGCGTGGTCCACCACGTCCCGTACGGCGCTGCCGCCGGCCGGCAGGCGAAGCCGCTGGGCGAGGTAGCCGATCCCGCCGGGCGCCGAGACGGTCAGCTCGCCGTCGTCCGGAGTCTCCAACCCGGCGACGAGCCGCAGCAGGGTCGACTTCCCCGACCCGTTCTCGCCGATGACACCGACCCTCTCCCCCGGCTTGACGGAGAGCGAGACCCGGTCCAGGACGACCCGTTCGGCGTAATGCTTGGTGACCTCGTGCAGGACGAGCTGCGAATGAGCTGACGGCGGGCTGTTCTGCAAACGGGCCTCCTGTGTCGCCATTGGCACGTCGGAAACGGTCACGGACCGGAACCGCCTGAAGGAGGCTCCTCGCACCAATGTCCGTTTTCCACCCCAGTCAACCATGTGAGCGTCCGCCCCGCCCCCGCACCGGCCCGGAACCCCGGTCGCCACCATCCCACGCCGCACCGTTGGACGTCCCAACCACCGAACGACACCTTGACGTACATCGATTTGTAGCGACATCGTCCATACATGGTGGACACGAGTGCCGGCTCGTTGTTCCGTCACATGTCGCCGGCCGTCGTGGTCACGGCCACGATCAGACTCCCGTCGGCGGGTTCATCGCCAGCAACACCGCGCCACCGCGCTTCGCGCTCAACGGCGCGTCCTGTGCCACCGCCTGACGAGAGAGGAGCAGCCTGTGTACGGGGGCTCTCTGTTCCGCCGCCTGTGGCCGGCCTTGGTGGCCGCCGCCACCCTGCCGGTCACGGTGCTGGGTGTGGGTCTGGTAACCACACCCGCGGCCGGTGCCGACACCGTGTCGACGCTGGCCAGCACCGTTCCGCCATCGACCCCGCCCGTCACACCGGCGCCACCGGCCCCGCCCACGCTACTCAGGGCCACCCAGGTGACCTCCACGTCGGTCACCCTGAGCTGGACCGCCGCCGTCCCCGGCTGCTGCGACATCACCGGATACACGATCGGTTACTTCCAGGCGTTCTACGACCTGGGGGAAACCGCCCGGGTCGGCAACGTCACCACGGCCACGATCACCCTCAAGCCGGCCACGCAGTATCGCTTCTACGTGCAGGCCAGTGACTCGGGCGGGCACAGTTCACCGTCGTCGAACCCACTCACCATCGTCACCCCGGCGACCGACGCCGGCCCCGACACCGTGCCGCCGAGCGCCCCGGGGACGCTGACCGTCAGCGACGTGACCGCCACGTCCGCCACGCTGAACTGGACGCCTTCGACGGACAACGTCGCAGTGACCGGCTACAACGTCTACCGCTGGGACGGTGTCTTCGTCTCGACGCTGGTGGCCACCGTGCCGGGCACCAGCCACACGCTGTCACTCGCGCCGTCCGTGCCCAACCGCTACTACGTACGGGCCCGGGACGCGGCAGGCAACGTGTCGATCGCGACAAACGACGTCCGGATCGACCCGCCGACCGGCCCGACCACCTCGCCCCCTGGCCCCACCACCTCACCGCCCGGCCCCACCTGCGCGGTGACCTACCAGAAGCAGTCGGAATGGCCCGGCGGATTCGTCGCCAACGTCACGGTCAAGAACACCGCCACGACCGCCGTCACCGGCTGGACCCTGGCCTTCACGTTCCCGGGCGACCAGCGGATCACCACGCTCTGGAGCGCCACCTACACCCAGTCCGGCTCCGCCGTCACGATCCGCAACGCCGGCTGGAACGGCACCATCGCGGCCGGTGCCAGCGTCTCGTTCGGCTTCCAGGCCACGTGGAGCGGCAGCAACGCGACCCCCACCAACTTCTCCCTGAACGACACCCCCTGCCGATGAGGAACGGCCCCCTGCTACCGCTTTCCGGGCGGCAGGGGGTTCTTCCTCACCTCCGGCCGCTCGTGGGTTCCTCAGGGGCTACCGCGCCCCGCGCCGACGACGCGCGCGCTCGAACTCCGCGACCTCCGACACCCAGGGACCATGCTGTTCGAGTACGGGCGATCCGGGCGCGGGGCGGCTCAGCCGATCCGCTCGGCCAGCGAGACGACGATCCCCTCCGGCCCCCGGACGTAGGCCATCCGCCACGCGCCCTCGTACTCGCCGATGCCACCGACCAGTCCGTAACCCTCGCCTGCGGCCCAGTCGACGACCGCCCGCGCGTCGTCGACCTCGAACGACACGTTACGCAATCCCAACTCGTTGGCCATGGCCGCCGGCGAGCCCGGCACGGCATCCGGCCGGACGAATCTCGCAAGCTCCAGACGGGCACCACCGTCGGGCGACCTCAGCATGACGATCTCGGTACGGGAGTCGGGAATGCCGCACACCGTCTCCAGGAACTCCCCCTCGACGAACGCCCTCCCCTCGACCTCCAGGCCGAGCGCCACGAAGAAGGCCGTCACGACATCAAGATCCGCCACCGTGATGCCGACGTGGTCGAAGCGTCGCACATGTGCCATGGACCGTGCCCCCGTCGTATCGATCAGGCTTCCGTCCCGCTGACGCTACCCGCCCCGACCGCCGGTGATCTGCGACGCGCGGTCCACGACAGGAGCGGAGCCAGCCTCCACCTACGGAGCGGGTTCCAGCACGACGACGGGGATCTGGCGGGCGGTCTTCCGCTCGTAGTCGGCGAAACCCGGGTACGCGGCCTTCTGCGCGTCCCAGATCCCTTCCCGCTCCTCCCCGGCGGCGACCCTGGCGACCAACTCGACCGTGTCCGTACCGATCTCCGCTCGGACATGCGGATGGACGAGCAGGTTGTGGTACCAGTCGGGATTGGTGGGCGCACCGGCCTTGGAAGCGAACACGGCGTAGCCGCCGTCCACCTCCTGGTACATCATCGGGTTCACCCGGGGCTGACCGCTCCTGGCACCGACGGTGTGCAACAGCAGCAGCGGGGCACCGGCGAACTGGCCACCCACCTGTCCACCGTTCGCGCGGAACTCGGAAATGATCTTGTCGTTCCAGTCACTCATCGACTACTCCTCGCCCCGAACGGCCGCTTTCCGTACCGCCATCCTGCCAGCTCCCGCCAGGACGAGACGACCAGAGCTTCGACAGCGTCAGGAAGCCCGGAGCTACTTTGACGTCCGTCAAGCTCGACCGTCGCTGCCGAGAGTGCATTGCTGGCTCTGCGAAGCGGCACGCGAACGCCTTCCGGTAGCCGTTGCCGGGCGAAGGAACAAAGGCCGGTGCACCCAGATGCCACGCTCCACCGCACGCGTACCCCTTGGATGACGATCACGCCCTAACCATGGCCCGCTGACCGCACGCCTCGCCAGCCGATATCCGCCATGCCTCGAAACGCCCGCTCCGCGTCGTCACGGTCGGCCGCACAGGGCGCTCGGCTACTGTGCCACGCGTGCCCGTGGCCGTGGACCTGGCGAGTCCGGCTCCGCGCCGGGAAGCACTCCGGATGGTGGACGTCGGTGACCCCGTCCCCACCACAGGATGCTGCGGGAGATTCTGGGTGCAGGTGTCGCCGTTGCGCGGATGGGCCAGGAGGAGTAGGGCCTGTCGGCCTGGGTTCAGTCGCCGCCAGCGGGATCGGCGCTGCAGGCGGTGGGCGCGGCTGCGGTCGGCGAGGTGGTTCAGGGTCCGGTTGGACAACGGGATCGTGGCGGGTAGGACAGCATGGCGACACTCCCGGTCGGGGGCATCGGGCTTTGGTCGATCTGCTGTCCTACCTGGAGCCTCGCGCCCGTCGATCACCTGGTCCGCCACACCCGCCGAGCTGCAAGATCAGCTTGAAAGGCTCATTGGATGGAAGACCGTCCGCTGATGCGGTACGCCGCCATTCGTCTGGCTCGACGACGAGATCGCCGACACCGATTGCCGGTGGGGCGCCACGCACCACCGGCTTCCCGCGTTGCTGCGCCGTGTCGTTCCGCAGCACGGGTCGACGGGCGCTGATCTCGACACCGTTCATCAGCAGCTACGTAGTGATCCTGCCGAGCGCGCCGTAGCCGAGCTGCCGCGACGGCGTCTGGGCATCCACGTCCAGACCCGGGTCCGGACGCCAGTCCGCCATCAGGGTCACCCCCGGATCAATCAGTTCCATACCTTCGAACCAGGACGTGAACGTCGCCTTGTCCCGCACGTGCAGGGCCGCACCGACCCCGGCTTGGTAGGCGGCGACCATTCGGTCTACCTGCGCTCTTGTTTCCGCGTCCACCGTGTCGGCGGTGAGGTGGGAGATCGCGAGGTAACTGCCAGGCGCCAGGGCGTCCCGGTACGCCGCGATGAGCCCCTTCGGATCATCCTCGTCGGAGATGAACACGAGCAGCCCACCCATGATGATCCCCACCGGCTGAGACAGGTCGATCAACTCACGGATTGCTGGGTGCGCCCATACCTGCTCAGGGTGCCTCCCATCGGCTTCCGCCATGGCGGCGAGCGGCTCCTTCGCGAGGATTTCCTCGCCGTGGATGACGGTCGATGGGTCGTTGTCCACGTAAATCACCCGCGCGCGGGGGTTGAGGGCGTGCGCCACCTCGTGCGTGTTGTTGGCAGTCGGCAGACCCGCCGCGATGTCGATGAACTGCTCCACCCCCTGCGCCACCAGATACCGCACGGATCGGCGCAGCCAGTCCCGGTTACCGCGAGCCAGCAGGTCGACGCTGGGTAGCGTCAGCTTGATGCGCTCCGCTTTCTGCCGGTCGATGGCGAAGTTGTAGAGGCCTCCCAGATAGTAATCGTAAATCCGTGCGATATTGGCGTTTTCCAGGTCAGCTACCGCCCTATCCGGGCGGTTGGCGATTGCCGTCATTCGAGCCCTTTCGGAGGTTTCTACGGCGCGGAACCGGCTCGCCGTTCCGCCACATGATAATCCGACAACCATGGATATCGGAATGCTGCGTCCACCATGGATTCGACCGTGCGGACGTTGTGACGGCAGTCGCCGCTGGTGGTCGTTGCTGAACTTCGTGGTTGTCATGAGCCGATGGGCTCCATCCAGGGCCCTGACGCGCGGCGCACCCGGGAACCCAAGGTGCCGGGTCCTCCAAGCCGGGGCCTGGATTGGAGACGGCGTTGACAGGTCGGCTCCCCTCGGATCATGGCAGGATACGGCGGCATGACGAGGCTCCCGGCCGAGAGCAGAGCACCCGCGCCGCCGCGACGAGTCAGGACCCGGTCGCCGTCGCCGCGAGCGCACGGATCATGACCCACGCCCTGATGAGCAACAACCACGACGACCAGGCCGTGACCCTCGCCGCATCCGCAGCCGGCGTGCTCGACCGGGACACCCGCCTCGCGTCGACCGACGCGGTCGCCGTGTACGGCGCCCTCGTCCTACGCGGCGCCGTCGCCGCAGCCCGCCGCGACGACCGGGACACCGCATTTCACCCAGACAGCCGGGATCCCCCGGTGACCGCAGGGCACCTCCAGATCGTCGTCTGCGCCGCCGGCCCCGCACCCGACGTCACCACCCTGATCAACACCGCACACCAACAGTCCTGGACCACGACGGTCACCGCCCTCGGCCTCGCCGACAACTACGCCATGACCACCATCGCCGAACTCATCGGACGACACATACCCACAGTCATCGTCCCCTTCGTCAACACCGCCCTCGCCACCCGACGCCCCTACCGCCGCGCCGTCACCAGCCTCCGCGACGAAGGCGTACACATCCTCCTCGGCCCCGAACACAACTGGGAACCACACCCACCCGGCACCGGCAACGACCGACGGCTCACCTTCCCCTGGACCACGGCATTCGAGATCGCAGCCCGGCATGCTGCCTAACCGGTTCGACCTGGGCACGTCCGGGATCGGCGCCAGCCCTCCCGCGCAGAGCGTGTGATAGTCGCGGCCGTGACCTTTCCGCTGGAAACACTGTCCGACGCCGTGCTGGCCCGGGCCCGGACATGGACGCGGCTGGGTATGGCGTGGCACACCCGACCGATCGAGCCGAACCACGGCAAACCGATCGTCATCAGTGAGTTCGAGTCCCCGTCATGGCTCGCCGCGATAACGATCTGGAGCACCGGCGAGGCCGAACTAGAGACAGTCCGCGTGGCCGACGAACGGATCGTCAACAAGCACTACGGCCTGACCACCCCCGACGACCTCGAACTACTACTCGACGAACTCGTCGCCCTCCTCATCGACGACCACATCCCCGCAGCAGCAGTCGTTGCCCACCACCCACCGGCACCAGTCTGAAACCAGCAATCGGAGACACCCGCCGGCCGGAGCGCCAGGTGCACCGATGTAGGCCCCGGTCCACGGGCACGGAACGGTCCAACGGCTCCCGAGCACCCACCGAGACACCGAACCACCAACAGCAACGCCAAAAGGCTCCGACCCAGGGTGAAACCCCAGGTCAGAGCCTTTTTGGTGGTGCGCCGCCAGGGACTCGAACCCCGAACCCGCGGATTAAGAGTCCGCTGCTCTGCCAGTTGAGCTAGCGGCGCTCGTTGGCAACGGAGAGAACCTTAGCACGGGCCATGAGCGGGGTTCCAATCCGCTACCCGGCTCCCCTCTTCGGTCGAGCTTAACGGGCAAAAGCTACCAACTCTCCCACTGAACGCCGCGCGGGATCGAGCCGGTGGCCGGGATGGGGCACGATGTCCGCCAGGTACGCGAGAACAGAGGTGGGGATGGGCAGGTTAACGCGGGGCGGGGCGATGGCGGGCGCTCTAGTCCTGGCGGCGTCGCTGGCACTGGCCGGGTGCGGCGGCGACCCGAATAAGAAGGAAGCCGAGTTCGTCGGCGGCACCGAGACCTCGTCGAGCGCCGAGGCGGTGACCCCGACGCAGTCCGACGGGACGACGTCATCGACGCCGACGGCCGCCGACCTGGCGGTCAGCCCGGCCGACGGCGCGAAGAGCAGGCCGGTCAGCACCGAGATCAGCGCCAGCCTTCCGGGCGGCGGGGAGGTCTCCTCGGTCACCCTCACCACGGGTGACGGCAAGCAGGTCGACGGCAGGATGCGGCTGGACGGCAGTTCCTGGGTGCCGTCGTCGGCCCTGAAGTACAGCACCAAGTACAAGGCCACGGTGACCGGCACCGGCGCGGACGGCCAGCCCCGGCAGGGGGTGAGCACGTTCACCACGATGGCCAAGCCGAGCTCGATGATCGGCTCCGGCCTGTATCTCTTCGACGACCGGACGTACGGCGTGGCCATGCCGGTGGTGGCCGAGTTCAGTCCGGGCATCCCGAAGAAGGACCGGGCGGCCGTCCAGAAGCGGATGTTCGTCAAGACGGACCCGCCGCAGCCGGGGGCCTGGCACTGGGTCTCCAGTGGCACCCAGGCGTACTACCGGGCGCCGGAGTACTGGCAGCCGGGGACGACGTTGAGCGTCCGGATCGCGCTGGCCGGGATTCCGTTGAGCAACGGCCGGTACGGCAACGTCGACCGGTCGGCGACCGCCAAGATCGGGCGGTCCTTCGAGATGAAGGTGGACAACGCCACCAAGCAGATGCAGGTCTTCCAGGGCGGCCAGTTGGTCAAGACGCTGCCGGTCAGCCTGGGGAAGAAGAGCACTCCCTCGTCCAGCGGCACGATGGTGGTGATGGAGAAGAAGGAGAAGACCGTCTTCGACACCATGGACGAGCCGGACCCGGCGAACCAGTACCGCACCGAGATCGATTTCGCCCAGCGGCTGACCTGGGGTGGCGAGTACATCCACGCGGCTCCGTGGTCAGAGGGGGTGCAGGGCCGGCGGAACGTCTCGCACGGCTGCGTCAACGTCTCGATGGCGATGGGCCGGTGGCTCTTCGCGCAGACGAAGGTCGGTGACCCGATCACGGTCACGGGCACCCCCCGCAAGCTCGAAGCGGGCAATGGCTGGACGGCGTGGAGCCTGACCTGGGCGGAGTTCGTCAAGGGCAGCGCGTCGCCGGTTCCGCAGGGCGGCTCGGGCCCACTGGTCTGACCGTCGGTGCGGGGCGGCGCGGTCCGCGCCGCCCCGCACCGACGTGGGCCGGTGACGCGCCGTCGTCGTACCCCGCTCGGCGGCGTGTTTCAGTTCACCCTTCGCAACCGACGGGCGTTGCGGCGCGTCAGTGAGGGACGATGGGATATCGGGGACCACGACTGTGAGGGAATCATGCGAGTTGTCCAGGACCACCTGACCGGGCGTACCGGTCGCCGCCGGGTGCTCGCGGCGGGGGTCCTCGCCGCGGCGCTGGCCCTCACCTCCGCCTGCACCGGCTCCGGCGGCGACAAGCCGTCGAGCTGGCACGGCGGCGGCGAGGAGAGCGCGCCGAAGGCCACCGCGACGATCACCGAACCGAAGGCCGACGCCACCGACGTCCCGGCCTCCACCGGCATCGTCTTCACCGCCAAGGACGCCAAGGACACCACCGTCGCGCTCACCGACGCTGCTGGTAAGGCCGTCGAGGGCAGGCTCGCCGCGGACGGCGCGAGCTGGCTGCCCGCCACCGCCCTGGAGTACGGCGGGAAGTACACCGCGACCGTGACGGCGACCGGCGACGACGGCAAGGCGGCGACGGCGACCAGCGCCTTCACCGTGATGGCCAAGCCGGACAAGCAGGTACGGGTCACCAGCTTCCTGGGCGACAACCAGGTGGTCGGCGTGGGCATGCCGCTGATCGTGAAGTTCGGCCGGGACATCCCGGAGGACTACCGCGACGACGTGCAGCGCCGGATGACTGTCACCAGCACCCCGGCCCAGGAGGGCGTGTGGCACTGGGTCAGCCCCACCGAGGTCCGCTACCGGCCGAAGGAGTTCTGGAAGTCGGGCACCACTGTGTCGTACCGGGTGCAGGCCGCCGGGGTGCCGATGGGCGGCGGCTGGTACGGCCGGTCCGACCTCAGCGTGGACATCAAGATCGGCCCGGCGGTGGTGATGCAGGTCGACAACAAGACGAAGAAGATGACTGTCACCAGGGACGGCAAGGTCGTCAAGACCGTCCTGGTCAGCCTGGGCAAGAAGAGCACCCCCTCGTCCAGCGGCACGATGGTGGTGATCGAGAAGCTCCGCAAGACGGTTTTCGACACCATGGCGGAGCTGGGCCCCGAGGAGGGCTACCGCACCAAGATCGACTATGCCCAGCGGCTCACCTGGGGTGGCGAGTTCATCCACGCCGCCCCCTGGTCGGAGGGGCAGCAGGGCACCACGAACGTCTCGCACGGCTGCGTGAACGTGTCGATGAAGGACGGTGCCTGGCTGTTCGCCAACACGAAGATCGGTGACCCGATCACGGTCAAGGGCACCGAACGCAAGCTCCAGAACGGCAACGGCTGGACCGACTGGAACATGAGCTGGGACGAGTACGTCAAGGGCAGCGCCCTGCCGTACGACCCGGACGCCGGGCAGCCGGACGCCGGCGCCAGCCCCGACGACGCCTCCGGGACGCCGAGCGCCGAGCCGACGACCTGACCCCTCCGGGACGCTCCGACAGACCACCTGACGACGCTCCGAAAGACCATCCAACCGGCCCTCGCCACCTGGCGGGGGCCGGTGTGCGTCTGGGGTGGCGCAGGCCCGAGTCACCCCAGACCCGGCCCCGGAAACGACTCAGGCCCCCTCGGAAGAGGGGGCCTGAGTGCGGCGGAAGAGATCCACCAAACGGGTGACTGATGGGAATTGAACCCACGACAACCGGGACCACAACCCGGTGCTCTGCCAACTGAGCTACAGCCACCATGCCTTCCGCGTCGGTCTCCCGGGCGGGTGCGGACTAATAATAGCCACACCCGGCCGGGGCCCGTCCACCGGGTTGCGCCCCCGGCGCGCGGACCGGGCTAGAGCTGCGCGGCGATCGCCCTGGCCGTCTCCACGTCCGGGCCCGGCAGCGGCACGAACAGGGTGCGCCGGTAGTACTCCAACTCCCGGATGCTCTCCCGGATGTCGGCGAGTGCCCGGTGCGCCAGCCCCTTCTGCGGCTGACCGAAGTACACCCGCGGGTACCAGCGCCGGCACAACTCCTTGATCGACGACACGTCGATCATGCGGTAGTGCAGGTGGGCGTCGAGGCGGGTCATGTCCCGGGCGATGAAGCCGCGGTCGGTGGCGATCGAGTTGCCGCACAGCGGCGCGGTACGCGGGTCCTTCACGTGGCTGGTGACGTACTCCAGGACCATGTCCTCGGCCTCGGCGAGGGTCACCGTGGAGCGGCGTACCTCCTCGGTGAGGCCGGACTTGGCGTGCATGGTGCGGACGATCTCCGGCATCGCCTCCAGGGCCGCCTCGTCGGCGTGGATGACCACGTCCACACCCTCCCCCAACACGTTGAGGTCGGGGTCGGTGACCAACGCGGCGACCTCGATCAGCTTGTCGCTGCCGAGGTCGAGCCCGGTCATCTCACAGTCGATCCAGACGAGAAGGTCAGCCACCGGGACAGACTACGCGCAGCCCAGGTCCCCGCGCCTCGGCACCGTCGCGGGGTGGGACCGCTAGGGTTTCCCCGTGCCCGCCGAATCCGTCGCTTCCACCGTCACCGCCCCGGAGGACCAGCGAAGCCGTACGGTCCGCCGGGTCGTCACGGTGTTGGCGCTGGCCGCCGTGCTGCCGGCGCTCTACCTGCCGGGCCTGGTGCACGACTTCTTCGACCTGAAGATCTACATGCGGGCGATGGACTGGTGGGCGTCGGGGCATCCGCTCTACGACTACGTGCAGCCCGACCGGGTGCAGGGTGAGCTCTATTTCACGTACCCACCGTTCAGCGCGCTGCTGCTGCGGCCGTTCGGGGTGCTGCCGCTGGGCCTGACCATCGTCGTCTTCACCGCGCTGACCTGCGTCGGTGTCGTGGTCACCACCAGGTGGCTGGTGCTGCCGGTGATCGACCGGCACGGTCTGCACCGGACGTTCGCGCTCACCGTGGCGGTGCTGCTGGTCTTCGCGGTGGAGAGCACCCGGGAGACGATCACCTTCGGTCAGATCAACATGCTGCTGGTGGTGCTGATCCTGGCCGACCTGCTCTTCGCCGTACCGCAGGCACGACGCTGGGCCGGGGTGGGCATCGGGCTGGCCACGGCACTCAAGCTCTTTCCGGGCATCTTCATCGTCTACCTGCTGGTGACCCGGCGGTGGCGGGCGGCAGTGGTGGCAAGTGTCACCGCGGCGGCGGCGACGCTGCTGGCCGCGGCGGTGGCGCCCCGCGACTCGTGGCGGTTCTGGACCCACGAACTGTGGGCCACCGACCGGGTCGGGCGTACCGACTACACAGGCAACCAGTCGCTGTTCGGCCTGCTCAGCCGGATCGACGCCCCGGAGGAACCGAACCGGCTGCTCTGGGGAGTCCTGGTCGTCGCCATTCTCGGGTACGGGTTGCACCGGGCGGCCCGGGCCGCCCGGGCCGGCGACTGGTTGACCGGCCTCACCCTCACCGGACTGGTCGGTGGTCTGGTCAGCCCGATCACCTGGACCCACCACATCTACTGGTTCGTTCCGGCGGTGGTGGTGCTGGTGGACGCCGCGCTCGACGCGGACCGGGAGACCGAGGCGGGGGCGCGGCGTCGCCGTCGGTTGCTCACCCTGGCCACCGGCACCGGCCTGGTCATCGTGTACGGGGTGGTCTCGTTCCACGATTGGGGGGTGGCACCCGCCCGGACGGACACCCCCTGGGAGTTCCTGCTCCGCAACGCGTACGTGCTGCTGGCACTGCTGTTGCTGGTGCTGCTCCCGGTCCGCCGGGAACCACTCCCGACCCACCGGGCGAGCGAAACAAAGGGACAGACGACACCTTGACCGACTTTCCACGCTAATCTGGTATCAGCCGGTCACGGCTCACCGCGCACCGATCCCCCGGTGAGACGGCCCTCCGCGTCGGCAGCGCGGAGGGCCGTCACCGCGTCCGGCCACCGGAAAGGCGGTACCGGCCCGCCGGACGGATCCGACGGGCCGGTAGTGGCAGCGCAGGTCAGGACTTCGGCGTCGACTCCCGCCGCGTCCGGGCGAAGGCCAGCCCGCCGAGGGCCAACCCGCCGAGCCCGGCCAGCAGACCGGCGACGCCCAGCACGATCGCCGTCGAACCCGAGTCGTCGTCATCGTCGTCGTCCTTCGCCGCCGGCGCGGCGGCCGCCGGAGCCGCCGAAGGAGACCCGGCCGCCGCCGTCAGGGTCAGCACCGGCGCCGGGTTCTCCGGCTCCTCCGCACCCGGCGTGGGCTCCTCGATCCAGCGCGACACGTTGCCGTCGGAGTAGGTCTGGAGCGTCTTGAGGACCATCTTGTCCACCTGCGGCAGCGGACCCAACGAGATCGGGAACTCCTGGAACTCGCCCGGCTTGACGCCCCCACCGGCGGCGGCCGTCCAGGTCAGCTTGGACACCGCCTCGGTGAGCTGGCTGCCGTGCACCTCGATCGGCGGGTCGACCTTTCGCTTCTCCACCGCCACCGTCCACCCCGGCACCGGCATCGTGGAGACCGAACCGACCGGGGCGTTCTCCGGCAGGTTCACCTCGATCTTCACGGTGGAGGCGGTGTCGCTCTCGTTGGGCACCCGCAGGGCGAACCGGCCGTAGCCACCCTGGGTCGCCTCCTTCGGGTTGACCGTGACGTGCGCGGCGGCCGGCCCGGCGAAGCCGAGCAGCGTGGCGGCGACGGCGGTGAGAGTGAGCGCGGCGGCGGATGCGGTGCGCCGGAGACGGATCATCTGGGACGGGCCCTTCTTACTTGATCGGCACGGTGGCGGTCACCGTGGCCTGGTCGATGTCGGACGTACGGACGGTGAAGCGCAGCTGCCACTCCCCCGCCGACGGGAAGCTGAACTCCCCTGTCGCGTGGTTGTCGGTGAGCCGCAGCATCGGAATGTCGATCGGTTCCACCCCGGCCGAGGGCAGCGCGGCGGTGGCCTTCCACTCGACCACCGGCTGCGGCCGGTTGTCAGGCGTGTAGGCGTACAGGTGCATCGAGTTGTTGCCCCGCTCGGCCGGGTCCAGCTCCACCTGGAGCGAGTAGATCGGGCTGGTCAGCGTGGTCGAGTAGTAGCCGCTCTGCGCGCCCGCCCCACCGTCCACGGCGGTCCGGGCCGGCGGGGTCTGCACCAGGACCGCGGTGACCCCCAGGATCACCGCGGTGACCGCCAACTCCACCCAGACCGCGCGCCGCACCGGCATCGGCCGGGCCGCCGCGGTCCGTCGCCGCACCAACTGCCGGGAGTACGCGGCCACCCCCACCACCAGCGCGAACAGCCCGATCTTGGCGAGCAGCAACCGGCCGTACGTGGTGCCGGTGAGGGCCTGGAGGGTGGCCACCTCGATCAGCCCCTGCACGACACCGGCCAGCAGCAGGGCCGCCACCGCCAGCGCCGCCCAGCGGGACCAGATCGGCAGGATCGCCCCCAGCTCCCGCTCGTCGGCACGGCGCAGCAGGAACCCGGCAAGCATCACCAGGCCGCCCAGCCAGACCGCCATGCTGCCCAGGTGCACCGCGTCGACGAGCACCGAGACCGCCGGTGCCGGGGAGGCCGCCGGGTGCCCGGCCAGCGGCCAGGTGAACAGCCCGGCCGCCCCGAGCCCGGTCAGGATGAACCCGTCGGTACGCCCCACCGGCCCCCGGGTCAGCGGCCGGAGCAGGAACACCGCAGCCGCCAGCAGGCCCAACCGGATCAGGTGCGCGGTGCCGTACCCGCTGCCCAGCACCTCGGCCAGCCCTTCCCCGGTGACGTCGAACAACCCGCCACCGGCGGTGTACGGCACCTGCAACCACACCTCGGCCACGGTCGCGGCGGCGAGCAGCCCGGTGCCGGCCCACAACAGCCGGGCCGGCCCCTTCCGGGACAGCCGCAGCGGCCAGAGCGCGGCCAGCACCAGCGTCGGACCCACCACCAGCAGCAGGCCCGCGTACCCCAGATATCTGGCCACCTTCACGCCCACGCCGACCACCGGGTCGGCCCGGCTGTCCGAGCCGGAGTCGGTGGGTGGCGCCGACGGCGCCCCCACCGAGTAGGTGAACGCACCGGAGACCGGGTGGCTGTCGGCGGAGATCACCCGGTAACTGACCAGGTAGGTGCCCTGCGGCCCGGCCGGGTCCACCCCGATGGTCACCACCGACCCCTCGAACCGGGGCTCGCCGCGGTCCGCGCGGGAGCCGTCCGGGGCGATGACCCGCACCTTGTCGGGGACCTTGCGGACCGACTCGGAGAAGGTCAGCACCACCTCCGACGGGGCGCTCGGCACCACGGCCGAAGCCACCGGACTACTGCTGGAGAGCACGGCGTGGGCGCTCGCCGGCCCGGCCGGGGCGAGCAGCAGGGCGACGAGGGTGACCAGCAGGCCGGCAGCGGCGCCCATCCGGGCGAGCCAGCGACGATCGACTGCGTTCATCCCGCCATGCTCGCTGACCGGGGCGCGGTGCGCCCACCCGGCCACCCCGGGACGGCACGGGGCGACCACGGCGGCGAGGGCGCCTGCCGTAGGTGGTGGCACGTCATGAGCAGGTAGTCGGATGGCAGGAGGAAAAAGTTCCCGACGTGAGCGGGACCATGCAAAGGGCCGAAGGACCCTGCCCGCCACAGCCACGCCGCGTAGCCTGGCTTGTCGTGATCCCCGCTCACCGCGCCCCCGCCGCGACCGTCCGCCACGGCTCGCCGACCGCCCCCACCCGGTCCCGGCCGGCCCGCCGGGGGTCGGCCCGGCCAGGGAACCCGAGGACCGGACGGTACGACCAATGGGCGTGACCGCAGCGCGTACCCCGGCCGGACGCTGGCCGGTCGTCCGGCCCTGGCTCGGCGTCGCCGTCCGGCTCGGCCTGGCCGCCGTCTGGCTGTTCGCCGGTGGGGCCAAGGTCGGTGACCTGGCCGCCTCCGGGCGGGCCGTCAACGCCTACCAGGTGATGCCGTACGAGGTGGCGACGGCGGTCGGCGCCGCGCTGCCCTTCGTGGAACTGGCACTGGGCCTGCTGCTGCTCGTCGGGTTGGCGACCCGGCTGAGCGCCGGGATCTCCGCCGCTCTGCTGCTCGTCTTCATCGCCGGCATCGCCTCGGCCTGGGCCCGGGGCCTGGCCATCGACTGCGGGTGCTTCGGCAGTGGCGGGCAGCTCGCCGCCGGCCAGGCCCCGAGCTACCTCCCGGAGATCCTCCGGGACCTGGGATTTCTGGCGTTGGCCGGATTCCTGCTGATCTGGCCCCGCACCCCGTTCTCGGTGGACGGCTGGCTCGCGGGCGACCCACCCGTGGAGGACGACGATGAGTAGTCGCAAGGGACGCAACGAGGCCGCGCGGGTGGTCCGCGAACAGCTCGCCCGGGAGAAGCGCCGCAAACGGACCCTCTGGACGTCCGTCGGCGCGGTGGTGCTGCTGGTGATCGCCGGCCTGATCGGGTGGAGCGTCTACTCCGGCCAGAAGTCGGACACCTTCACCGCCCCGCCCGGGGCCAACGACGCCGGCACCGGCATCGTGCTCGGGACCGGGCCGGTCACCATCGACCTGTACGAGGACTACCTCTGCCCGGCCTGCAAGCAGTTCCAGCAGACCAGCGGCGAGACCGTCGACCAGCTCGTCTCCTCGGGCAAGGCCAGGGTGGTCTTCCACCCGGTCGCCTACCTCAACCGGTTCTCCACCACCGAATACTCGACCCGCGCCTCGGCCGCGTCGGGCTGCGCGGCCAAGGGTGGCAAGTTCAAGGAGTTCACCGACGCGCTCTTCGCCCAGCAGCCCGCCGAGGGCAGTGCCGGGCTGAGCAACGACCAGCTGATCGACATCGGCGCGGGCGTCGGGTTGGCCAAGGACGACTTCGGTTCCTGCGTCAGGGACGGGACGTACAAGGCGTGGACCGAGCACCTCACCGACGACGCCAGCAAGGCAGGGGTCACCGGCACCCCGACCATCAAGGTGAACGGCACCGCCGTGGAGGACCGCAGCCCGGCCGGCATCACCGCAGCCGTGGAGGCGGCCGGCAAGTGACCCCGGCACCCCTGCGGCGGGCCGTCCTGCTGGTCACCGCCGCACTGCTCGGCCTGCTCGGCACCGCCGCACCGGCGTACGCCCACGGGGCGGACGCCCCCGACGGCACCGACTACCGCACCATCGTGACCGGGATCACCCCTGCCCGGCCGGGGCTGACCGTCCGGGCCGTCGAGGCGGGCGCCCGACTGGAACTGGTCAACCACACCGGCCGGGACGTCGAGGTGACCGGTTACTCCGGTGAGCCGTACCTGCGGGTCGGGCCGGGCGGGGCGTACGAGAACGCCCGCTCCCCCGCCACCTACCTGAACCGCACCCTGGCCGGGGACACCGCGCTGCCCGCCACCGCCGACCCGGCCGCCGCACCGCAGTGGCGCAGGATCAGCGACGACCAGCGGGTCCGCTGGCACGACCAGCGCGCCCTGTGGCGGGAGTCCGGAGTGCCGGCCCAGGTGGCCGCCGACCCGGGCCGGGAACACCGGGTCCGCGAGTGGACCGTGCCGCTGCGCGCCGGCGACGAACCGGTGGAGCTGCACGGCACGCTCGACTGGGTGCCGCCGCCGGACCCGTACCCGTGGTGGGTGGCCGCCACCCTCGGTGCCCTGCTGGTCGGCGCGGCGGGGCTGCTGCCGGCCGGTACCGGGGCGGGCAGTCGGGCGCTGCGCGGTGTCGGCGCGGTGCTCGCCCTCGGTGGTGCCGCCGCCGTCTCCCTGGTGCTTGGCCGCGAGCTGGACGCCGGCGCGCAGGGCGTCGGCGGGGTGCTGCTCGGGCTGCTCGCCGGGCAGCTCTGGCCGCTGCTGACCGGGCTGGGCGCGATGGCGGCCGGCGGCTGGGCGCTGGCCCGACGACCCGCCGCCGACTTCGTGCTCGCGCTGGCCGGCGCGTGCCTGACCCTCTTCGTCGGCGTCGCCAACCTGACAGTGCTGTCCCGCGCGGTCGCCCCGGTGCCCTGGTCGGGCGGCACCGCCCGGGTGCTGCTCACCGGGGTGCTGATCGGCGGGGTGGGCGCGGTCGGGGCCGGTCTGCTCCGGCTGCACGCCGCCGCCCGCGCCGCCACCCCAGCCGGCGGGATCAACGCAGACGCTGCGGCTGGAAGCCGTGGGGCAGTTCCAGGCGGTGCCGGGCCAGCAGGGCCGAGTCGGTGAGCAGGTCGACGGTGGGGGCGTCGGCGACGATCCGCCCGGCGTCCAGGATGACCGCCCGTTCGCACAGCTCCGCCGCGTAGGGCAGGTCGTGGGTGACCATCAGCAGGGTCACCGGCAGGGCGCGCAGGATCTCGGCGAGCTCGCGGCGGGCCGCCGGGTCCAGGTTGGACGACGGCTCGTCGAGGACCAGGATCTCCGGGCGCATCGCCAACACGGTGGCCACCGCCACCCGGCGACGTTGCCCGAACGACAGGTGGTGCGGGGCCCGGTCCCGGTGCTCGGCCATCCCCACCGCGGTCAACGCCTCGTCCACCCGGGTGGCCAGCTCGGCACCGCGCAGCCCCAGGTTCGCCGGGCCGAACGCCACGTCCTCGGCCACCGTGGGCAGGAAGAGCTGATCGTCCGGGTCCTGGAAGACGATGCCCACCCGGCGACGGATCTCGGCCAGCGTGTCCCGGTCCCGGGACACCGTCAGCCCGCCCACGCTCACCACCCCCTCGGTCGGGGTGAGGATGCCGTTGAGGTGCAGCACCAGCGTGGTCTTGCCGGCGCCGTTCGGGCCGAGCAGGGCCACCCGCTCGCCGCGCGGCACGGCCAGGTCCACCCCGGCCAGGGCGACGTGGCCGTCCGGGTACGCGTACCGGACGCCACGCACGTCCAGGGAGACAGCGGTCTGCACGTACCCGATCATGTCAGGACGACGGCGGTCGCGGCGATGGCCACCGCCACGACCGGCACGGTGGCCGCCGCTACCCACTGCCCGGCGGTCGCCGCGCCGGCACCCTGCCAGACCGCCGGCATCCGCCCGGTGTAACCCCGGGAGAGCATCGCCAGGTAGACCCGCTCGCCCCGTTCGAAGGCCCGCAGGAACAGCGCGCCCACCCCGGCGGCGAAGCCGCGCAACTGCCACAGGAAGCGCGGGTCGTCACCCCGGGAGACCCGGGCCACCCGCATCCGGCGGGCCTCACCGACCAGCACGTCGAGATAGCGCAGCATGAACGTGGCGATCTGGGTGATGATCTGCGGGCAGCGCAGCCGGTCCAGGCCGACGATCAGGTCCCGGGTGGTGGTCGTCGCGGCCAGCAGCAGCGACGCGAGCACCCCCAGGGTGCCCTTGGCGACGATGTTCCACGCCCCGTGCAGGCCGTCCACCGACAGGCTCAGCCCGGCGAACCCGGTGCGCTCACCGGCCCCGAGGAACGGCAGGGCGACGGCGAAGAGCACGAACGGCAGCTCGATCGTGGCCCGCAACAACAGCCAGCGCGGGCCCACCCGGGCCAGCACGGCGACGACGGCGACCAGCACGGCGTACCCGCCGAAGGCCCAGAACGCCTCGCGCGGGGTGGCCACCACGGCCAGGGTGAACAGCACCATCGCGGCGATCTTCACCTCTGGGGGCAGCCGGTGCACCCGGGAGGGGGTGTCCCGGTAGAGCACGTGCGCGTGTCCGGCACCCACGTCGTACCGCCCGGTCAGCCGGCGGTGCCGGCTGCGGGCTGCCGGTCGTCGGCGGAGTGCTGGCCATCGGTGTCGACGGACCGGCGGCCGTCGGCGTCGACGGACCGCCCGTCGCCGGTGTCGGCCGGGCCGCGGCGGCGCAGCAACCAGAAGACGCCGCCGCCGACGGCGAAGGTGAGCAGCACCCCGACCACCCCGGACAGGCCGGTGGAGAGGAAGCCGTTGTCCACGCCCCGGATGCCGTAGTCGGCGAGCGGGCTGTCGACCAACTCGTGGTCCTTGGACTGCTGGGCCGGGCAGGAACCGCCGGTGATCTCGTCGTCGGCGTTCACCGTGCAGCCCTTGAGCAGTGACGAGTCCAGGCCGTCCGGGTGCGACGAGGCGTAGTTGCTGACCACTCCGGCCAGCACCAGGGCGACAAGCAGACCGACCGCCACGAAACCCCAGGAACGCTTCCTCACCGGACACCTCCGACAGCCGGAACGGGCACCGGCGCGGTCGCCGGCTTCAGCGCGCGCAACGCGTACACCAGGTCGGGCCGGACCTTGGCGACGGTGGCGACGGTGGTCGCGGTGATCAGCCCCTCACCGATGCCGATCAGCAGGTGCACGCCGGCCATCGTGCCGGCCAGGCCGGTCAGGTTGCCGCCCAGGTCGGTGGTGCCGCCGAGCCAGTACTGGACGACGAACCCCTGGGACGCGACCACCACGCTGACCAGCGCCGAGACGAACGCGGTCACCGCCAGGCCGGTGGGGGTGCGGGGCAGCACCCGCAGCAGGCCGGCGATCAGCAGGTACGCCGCCGCGGTGCCGAGCAGCGCCATGTTGGTGATGTTCAGGCCGAGCATGGCGACGCCACCGTCGCCGAAGACCAGGGCCTGCACGATCAGCACCACCGACACGCAGAGCGCGCCGACCCACGGGCCGACCAGCAGCGCGGCGAGCGCGCCGCCGAGCAGGTGACCGGAGACCCCGGCCGTGAAGATCGGGAAGTTGAGCATCTGCACGGCGAAGATGAACGCGGCGACCAGGCCGGCCATCGGCGCCAACCGGTCGTCCAGGTCGCGCCGGCCGCGCAGCACGCAGAAGGTCAGGGCGGCCAGCGCGACGGCCGCGAAGACGCCCGCGACGGGACCGTTGATGATCCCGTTCGAGATGTGCATCGCCAGAGTTTCCACGTGACCTCCCAGTCGGCCGGCGGGCTCAGCCTATTTCCCGAAGACTGTTGTTGCCAAGATGCGGCAACAAGGCATGGCCTTGCTCACCGCCGGCGGGGCTGGGCTGGGGCGTCGCACCCCGGCGGTAGGGTCGTCGCCATGACCGCGCCCGACCGCCTCGCCCCCGGTGACCCCGCCCCCGACTTCACCCTCCCCACCGACACCGGCGAGACGCTCTCCCTGGCCGCGCTGCGCGGTCGCCGGGTCATCCTGTACGCCTACCCGGCGGCGATGACCCCCGGCTGCACCAAGCAGGCCTGCGACTTCCGCGACTCGCTCGCCTCGCTCCGGGCCGCCGGCTACCAGGTGGTCGGCATCTCCCCCGACAAGCCCGCCAAGCTGGCGAAGTTCCGCGAGCGCGACGCGATCACCTTCCCGCTGGTCGCCGACGTCGACAAGGCGGTGCTCACCGCGTACGGCGCCTTCGGCGAGAAGCAGCTCTACGGCCGTACGGTGACCGGGGTGATCCGGTCCACCTTCGTGATCGACCCGGACGGAAAGGTCGAGCACGCGTTCTACAACGTGAAGGCCACCGGCCACGTCGCCAAGCTGCGCCGCGACCTCGGCCTCGACTGAGCGCGTCACACCCGGCCACTACGCTCGGCGTGTGGTCCGGTACCGATATCCACCCCAGGTGCTCGCCGAGGCAGCCGCCGCCGCCCACTCCGTCACCGGCGTGCTGCGGCTGCTCGGCGTACGCCTCAACGGTGGCTCACACGCCCATATCAGCCGGCAGTTGCGCCGCTTCGGCATCGACACCTCCCACTTCACCCGCCGCCCGGCGAGCAGCGGACCGCCCGGACGACGCACCCCGTCGGCCCAGGTGCTGCGTCCGCTCCCGGACGGTTCCCGACGCGTCCCGGGGGCCCGGCTCAAGGGCGCGCTACGCGACATCGGCGTACCGGACGAGTGCGAGGAGTGCGGCACCGGGCCGGTCTGGCGGGGCGGCCCGTTGACCCTGCATGTCGACCACCTCAACGGTGACTTCCTCGACAATCGGCCACCGAACCTGCGCCTGCTCTGCCCCAACTGCCACAGTCAGACCCCCACCTACGCCGGGCGCAACCGGTCAGCTCCGGCGCTTGTCGCATCCCACCCGCCCGTACCGCCACCGCGTCACGAACCGGTCGACGCAGAGCAGATCGCAGAGATGATCCGGCAGGTGGAGGTGGGTGCCGTCGGGCCGAGCGAGGCGGCCCGACGAATCGGTTGCCACCGTAACCACATCTCCCGGCTCCGGCACGGCTCGCCACCACCGGCAGCGTCACCGCCCCGCGCCGTGAGCCGGGCGGTTCCCCGCACCACCAGACCGTCATCCGGTATGCGCTGGCCCGTCCAGAGCTTGGCCCTCGGAAACTCGCCGAGTTCGTCCGACAGGCGACGGACGGCAGCTGCGTCGTCAGTCACGGGACGGTCTCGAACATTCTGCGCCGGGCCGGGCTCTCCACCGTTTCCGCCCGACGCTCTAAACTCTGACCCGAGCGGGAGTGGCGGAATGGCAGACGCGGTAGGTTTAGGTCCTATTGTCCGAAAGGACGTGGGGGTTCAAGTCCCCCCTCCCGCACCACCCGACCCTGTCAGGAGGGTCACGATCGGGGGCTCAGGTCGGGTCGGGGCGGCAGGATCGGCAGGGTGAGCCTGCGCTTCGTCCTCGACCCCGACCTCACCTCCGAGCTGCGTGAACAGGTCGTCGACCTCTGGGTCGACGCCACCAACGCCGGTGGTGCGGTCGGTTTCGTCGCCCCGGTCACCGTCACCGACGTACGCCCCGTCGCCGAGGCCGCCTTCGCCGCCGTCACCGACGGCCCGGACCGGCTGCTGGTCGGGTACGAGGGCGACCGGCCGGTCGCGGTGCTGTTCCTCACCGACAACCGGTTCCGGTTGAAGGCGCACTGGGGCGTCCTCAAGCGGGTGATGGTCCACCCGGACACCCAGGGGCGCGGCTACGGGCGGGCCCTGATGCGGGAGGCCGCCCGGCGCGCACCCGGGCTGGGCTGGCGGGCGCTGCACGTGACGGTGCGCGGCGGGCTGGGCCTGGAGGGGTTCTACGACCGGCTCGGCTACCGCGAGGTGGGCTGGCTGCCTGGCGCGCTGCGGGTGGCGCCCGGCGACGATCGTGACGAGATCCTCATGTGGCTCGACCTGGACACCCCAGCCTGACCACCCCCGCTCTGCCGCCCGATCAACCCAGGGTCGGCGACGCGGTGGCGTCGGCTGATTCCGCCACCGCAACCTCCCCGAGGTGGTGGCGCGGGCCGAGCCGACCCGCGAGGCGAGACAGCGCGAGGGCCGGGCAGCGCGAGGTGGGCGGCCGGCGGGCCGTCAGCCCCGCGAGGCGCAGCCGACCGGCCGGCCGGCGCCCGGCGCCGACGATGCGGCGAGAGCGGGCACGCCGGTCCCGTCCTGCGGGGCGGGTGCGGCGGCGGACGCAACCGCCGACGGGCTGGCGGTGGTCCGGCTCGCGGTGACGCTGGGGCGTGGCGAGGACGACCGGGTGGACGGGGTGGACGGGGTCGCCCGCGCAGCCGGGGCGCTGCCGCCGCCGTACATCTTCACGGTGCTGCGTTGCACCCGGCCGGGGGACATGGTGATGCCGGTGGCGGTGACCCGGTGGCCGTACACGTCGGTGACCCGGACGGCGTACGGCCCGGGACCGGCCCCGGAGTCGACCAGCCAGTAGTTGTAGTCCTGCCGGGCGGTGGTACGCCAGGCGCCGGAGCCCTGTCGTACCTCGACGGTGCGCAGCGGGTTGCCGTGCTCGGCGACCAGCACGGCGAACCAGTACTGCGAGGCGCCCTCCTTGATCCGGAAGGTGAGCGGGCCGGCCAGCGGCGGGTCGACCGCCGCACGGTAGCTGACGGTGACGATGCCCTGCACCGGGTCGGCGATCCGGGCGAACGCCTCGCGGGAGAGGTCGATGTGCCCGGCGGCGCACTCCGGGCACTGGTCCATGATCAGGACCCGGACGGTGCCCCGGGGGCCGGTGACGTCGAGGTAGCCGCCACAGGCCGCGCCGGCGCTGTACTCGGTGGGACCGAGCGCCACGTAGAGCCGGTTCGCCGGGGCGGACGGATAGGAGCAGTTCCCGCCGGCACCCTTCGAGTCGTAGAAGGTGGCCTTCCCCTTGTGGACCGTACCCCCGGTGGGTGGAGCCGCCAGCGGAATCTGCCCGGCGGCCAGGGCAACCGGCGCGACGCCGGCCGCCGCGGCGAACCCGGCCGGCGCGGCAAGCCCGCCCGGTGGGGCGGCGCAGGCCGGGGCGGCGCCGGAGCGCAGCGCCAGGCTGAGCCCGAGCACTGTGGCGAGCGCGGCGACGCCTCCGGCGACCAGCCAGCGGCGACGTCCGACGCCCCGGGCGCGGCGACGCCCCGGCCCGGGACGGCCGGCGGACCCGTCAGGGGCGCTGCGGACCGGCCCGGGGCCGCCTGTGGGTTCCTCGGACACGCTGCCATCGGTCACGCCGACCGATGCTGCCGGAGCGGGCGTCCCGGGGACAAGCCGCCTAAGCGAAAGCTAAGCCGGTCGACCGGTCTGGTCGCGGTAGAGCCCCGAAGCGATCACGGTGAGCGACCGCAGTGGCTCGGCGGTCTCCGGTCGGGTGCGCAGCAGGTCCTCCAGGCGGACCCGCCAACGGCCGGCTTCGACGGCGGCGGCGTCGGGGGTGGTCCGGGCCCACGGCCGCAGCCGCTGCTGGGTGTCCCGCAGGGACCGCGCGTGGTCGGGGCCGAGCAGCGCGCCGACCTCGTCGCACAACCAGTCGAAGAGCCGGTCGTCGGGGACGGCCGAAACGATCAGCCGGGCCATGTCCCAGGCCACGCGGGGCTGGTGGAGAACCTGCATCTCGACTCCTCCGTCGGTGGTGGTGGTTCGGCAATCATCGATCCACGACCGACCCGGGGCAACCCCCGGCCGGCGGAGTGCGCCTCGACCGTCCGGCACCGCCCCTGCCGCAGGGTGCCGTCCCCCGCCCGGCCCCGCCGGCCAGGCCCGGGTCACAGTCGGTCGGGCCTCACCAGGCGACGCCGATGCCGTCGCCGGGGTACCAGTGGTCGAGCGGGGTCTCCCGGTAGGCGAGAAACCGGCGGTCGGTGCGCTCGGCATGCTCGGCCAGCACGCCGGTGGTGGTGACGTTGTCGGTGAGCAGGATCGCGCCGGGGGCCAGCTTCGGCTCGACCGCGTCGAACTCGCGGCGCTCGTGGGCGTGGCTGTGGTCGCTGTCGTGCAGGAACAGGTCGACCGGCCGGTCCAGGGCGGCGATCGCGGTGACCGAGTCGCCGACCACCAGGTCGATCACGTCGGACCAGGGCGCGCTGCGGGCCAGGTAGCCGGCCTCCGGGTTGACGTCCAGCGAGGTGAGCCTGCCGGGGTGCCCCTCGGCGGCGTTGCGCAGCAGGGCGGCGGCGAGCACGCAGCTACCGAGCCCCTTGTCGGTGCCGGTCTCGACGACGTGGGCGGGGCGGGTGGCCCGGACGATCGCGTACCAGCCGACCCTGCGCGCGTAGCGGACCCGACGGTCGGCCAGGCCGCGTCGAGCGGACCGGGCGGTGGCCTGTTCGATGTGCCGGCGCAGCGCCGCGTCACCGGTGATCTCGGCGAGGTACCCCCGGACCCGGGCCACCGGGACGTCGCAGACCACGCTGACGAACCAGGTGAGGTGCTGTCGGCTGAGCTGGGTCAACTCGTAGGTGTAGTTGTGGTGCTCCCGGGAGGTGGCCAGCCACCTGGCCGAGGTGCGCAGCACCTTCGCGTCGTAGCGGGCGACCCGGGCGAGCCGTCCGGGGAAGGCGGCCACCGGTGCCAGCGGGGTACGGGCGATGGCCCGGCGCAGTTTCGTCGCGTCCACGGCGAGGTTCTACCAGCCGCAGGTGACAGGCGACTGAACGTCCAGCGTCCGGCAGACCTTCGGCCCTCATCCCGTCGGGCGTACGCGGGCTGCCCGACGGGGTGACGACTCAGTAACATGCGGCCATGCCAGCAGGCGAGCAGGTTTCGGATTCCGCCCCGGTCACCTCCACCGAGGGCCCCGGGTCACCGCCGAAGCGACGGCGGGGCTGGCGGATCGCGCTGGTGGTCGTGCTGGCGCTGGCCCTGCTCGGAGCGGGTGGCGTCGCGGCGGGCGCGCTCTATCTGCGCTCGGTGGAGAAGGACGTCGAGCGGGTGGACGCCTTCACCGGGGTGCCGACGGAGAACCGGCCGCCGGTGGTGGCCCGGGACGCCACGAACATCATGATCCTGGGCAGCGACTCCCGGGATCCGGAGCGGACCGAGGGGTCGCGTACCGACACGATCATCCTGGCCCACCTGCCGAAGGACCGGAAGAGCGCCCAGCTCGTCTCGATCCCCCGGGACACCTGGGTCCGGGTGCCCCGGTCGACCGACGGCCGGCACGGCGGTCGGACCGCGAAGATCAACGCGGCGTACGCCTGGGGCGGGATTCCGCTGATGGTGCAGACCGTCGAGGAGTTCACCAGGGTGCACGTCGACCACGTGGCGGTGGTCGACTTCGCCGGCTTCCAGGAGATCATCGACGCGCTGGGCGGGGTGGACATCACCGTCGACCACCGCTTCACCTCGATCCACCCGCCGTTGCGCACCTTCGCCGCCGGTCGGCAGACGATGGACGGCGAGACGGCGCTTGACTACTCCCGGCAGCGCAAGCAGTTCCCGGACGGTGACTTCGCCCGGATCCGGCACCAGCAGCAGGTGATCCGGGCGATCCTCGACAAGGCGGCCACCGGGGGCATCCTGACCAGCCCGGGGAAGCTCGACGACTTCGTCCGGGCCGCCTCGGCGTCGGTCTCCGTCGACCGGGAGATGTCGCTGCTGGACCTGGCGACCGAGCTGCGCGGCCTGCGGGGCGGCAACCTGACCTTCGTCACCAGCCCGTCCCGGGGCACCGGCCGGGTGGGCACCGAGAGCGTGGTCTTCGCCGACGAGCAGAAGTCCGAGGCGTTCTACGACGCGGTCCGCCGGGACGCCACCGCCGAGATCGTCCGCGCCGCCCGCTGACAGGCGCAGCCGGCACGACGCGGGAACGGGCGACGCTTGCCCCTGAAATATTTCATGCATAGAGTCTCGGCATGAATGAAGGAGCCGTCGCCGCGCCGCCGGACCGGCTGCTCGGCCTGTTCCACGGGGTCCGGCTCACCCCCACCCAGCGGCGCATCGCGCACTGCCTGGTGCAGCACGCCGCCACCGTGGCCTACCTGTCGGCGGCCGAGGTGGCCGAGCTGGCCGGGGTCAGCCAGCCGTCGGTGACCCGGTTCGCCGTGGCGCTCGGCCACGACGGCTACCCGGCGCTGCGCCGCCGGCTGCGCGAGCTGACCGCCGCCGGCCCCGACGGCCGCCCCGACGACGGCAACGAACTGCAAGCCGCGGTACGTGCCGAGATGGCCAACCTGGAACGGCTGGCCGGCGAGTTGGCCGACCGGGACAAGATCGCCACCGCCGGCCGGCTGCTCGCGGCGAGCCGCCCGCTGCCGGTGCTCGGCCTGCGCGCCGCCGCCCCGCTGGCCGCCTACTTCGCCTACTTCGCCGCCAAGGTGCTTCCCGACGTCCGGGTCCTCGACGACGGCGGCAGCCTGCTCACCGACCGGCTCGAACAGGCCGCCTCGGCCGGGGCGGACGCGCTGCTCGCCTTCGTGCTGCCCCGCTACCCCCGGGAGACCCTCGACGCGCTGCGGGCGGCCCGCGAAGCCGGCCTCACCGTCGTCGCGATCACCGACTCCCCGGTCAGCCCCGCCACCGAGTACGCCGCACTGGTGCTCCCCGCCGCCGTCGGCACCGACCTCGTCTTCGACCTGCACACCGCCCCGATGACGCTGGCGATGGTGGTGCTCCAGGCGATCTGCGACGCCGCACCGCTCCAGACCCAACGCCGTCTGGAGGCGTTCGAGTCGTCCGCCGCCCGTCGTCAGTTGTTCCTCGGCTGAGAGGAGTACGCCATGCACCAGCCCGTCCGCGCCGCCCGTGGCACCACCCGTACCGCGAAGGGGTGGCCGCAGGAGGCCGCCCTGCGGATGCTGATGAACAACCTCGACCCGGAGGTGGCCGAACGCCCCGACGACCTGGTGGTCTACGGCGGCACCGGGAAGGCGGCCCGGGACTGGCCGTCGTACCACGCGCTGGTGCGCACGCTCACCGAGCTGCGCGACGACGAGACGATGCTGGTGCAGTCGGGCCGCCCGGTCGGGGTGGTGCGGACCCACGAGTGGGCCCCCCGGGTGCTGCTTGCCAACTCCAACCTGGTCGGCGACTGGGCCACCTGGCCCGAGTTCCGCCGCCTGGAGTCGCTCGGCCTGACCATGTACGGGCAGATGACCGCCGGTTCGTGGATCTACATCGGCACCCAGGGCATCCTCCAGGGCACCTACGAGACGTTCGCCGCGGTCGCCGCGAAGTGCTTCGGCGGCAGCCTCGCCGGGACGCTGACGCTCACCGCCGGCTGCGGCGGGATGGGCGGGGCGCAACCCCTCGCGGTCACCATGAACGACGGGGTCTGCCTGATCGTCGACGTGGACCGGACCCGGCTCGACCGGCGGGTGCACGACCGCTACCTCGACGAGGTGGCCGACGACCTGGACGACGCGGTCGCCCGGGTGCTGGCCGCGAAGCGGGACCGGCGGGCGTTGAGCGTCGGCGTTGTCGGCAACGCCGCCACCGTCTTCCCCGAACTGCTCCGCCGGGGCGTCGCGGTCGACGTGGTGACCGACCAGACCAGCGCGCACGACCCGCTGTCGTACCTGCCGGAGGGGGTGGAGCTGGCCGACGCCCGGGACTACGCGCAGGCCAAGCCGGCCGAGTTCACCGACCGGGCGCGGGCGTCGATGGCCAGGCACGTCGAGGCGATGGTCGGCTTCCTCGACGCGGGCGCGGAGGTGTTCGACTACGGCAACTCGATCCGGGGCGAGGCGCAGCTCGGCGGGTACCCGCGGGCGTTCGACTTTCCCGGTTTCGTGCCGGCGTACATCAGGCCGTTGTTCTGCGAGGGTAGGGGGCCGTTCCGCTGGGCGGCGCTCTCCGGCGACCCGGCCGACATCGCCGCCACCGACCGGGCCGTGCTCGACCTGTTCCCGGAGAACGAGTCGCTGGCCCGGTGGATGCGGATGGCCGCCGACCGGGTCGCCTTCCAGGGTCTGCCGGCCCGGATCTGCTGGCTGGGCTACGGCGAGCGGGACGTCGCCGGGGTGCGGTTCAACGAGATGGTCGCCGCCGGTGAGCTGTCCGCACCCGTGGTGATCGGCCGGGACCACCTGGACTGCGGCAGCGTCGCCAGCCCCTACCGGGAGACCGAGGCGATGGCCGACGGCTCCGACGCGATCGCCGACTGGCCCCTGCTCAACGCGCTTGTCAACACCGCCAGCGGGGCGTCCTGGGTGTCCATCCACCACGGCGGTGGGGTGGGCATCGGCCGGTCCATCCACGCCGGTCAGGTCTGCGTCGCCGACGGCACCGCGCTGGCCGGGCAGAAGATCGAACGGGTGCTCAGCAACGATCCGGCGATGGGCGTCATCAGGCACGTCGACGCCGGCTACGACTCCGCCCGCGACGTCGCCGCCCGCACCGACGTCCGCATCCCCATGGCGGAGGGCACCGCGTGAGCGCGAGGAGCGCAGCGAAGCGGAGCACCGCAGTCGCGAACAACGGAGGCACCGCGTGAGCAGTCTTGCCGGGCGGTTCCGGGAGTTGTGGGACGAGATCGCGCCGGTCGGCCGGGACGCCGACAGCGGCGGCTACCTGCGGTACGCGCTGACCGCGCCGGAGCTGCGGCTGCGGGAGTGGTTCCGGGCACAGGCCGACCTCCGGGGCATGCCGGTCAGCGAGGACGGCAACGGCAACCTCTTCGCCTGGTGGGGTGACCCGGGCGGCACCCCGCCCACCGGCACCCGGGACAGCGACGGCCCGACCGGAGGCGGGGCGGTGCTCACCGGCAGCCACTTCGACTCGGTGCCGCACGGCGGGGCGTACGACGGGCCGCTCGGCATCGTCAGCGCGTTCCTCGCCGTGGACGAGCTGCGGGACTCCGGAGCCGTCCCGGTCCGGCCGGTGGTGGTGGCCGCGTTCGTCGAGGAGGAGGGTGCCCGGTTCGGCGTACCGTGTCTGGGATCGCGGCTGCTCACCGGCGAGATCGACGTCGACCGCGCGGCCGGGCTGCGCGACGCGGCCGGGGTGAGCTTCGCCGAGGCGCTGGGTGACCGGCCGGCGGGGGCCGACCCGGCGCTGCTCGGCCGGTTCGCCGCCTTCGTGGAGCTGCACGTGGAGCAGGGGCGGGTGCTTGTCGACGCCGACGCGCCGGTCGCGGTGGCGAGCGCCATCTGGCCGCACGGCCGGTGGCGCTTCGAACTGCGCGGCGAGGGCAATCACGCCGGTACGACCCGGATGGCCGACCGCCGCGACCCGATGCTCACCTACGCGTTCACCGTGCTGGCGGCGAACAAGGAGGCCCGGCTGCGCGACGCGCACGCCACAGTCGGCCGGGTGGCGGTGGAACCGAACGCCACCAACGCGGTCCCGTCGAAGGTGACCGGCTGGCTCGACGCCCGGGCCGCCGAGGCGGAGACCCTGCACGGCCTGGTCGAGGCGGTGCAGGCCAAGGCGGCCGAGCGGGCCCGGCGGGACGGCACCGAGCTGACCGTGACCCAGGAGTCGGCCACCCCGCTTGTCGCCTTCGACCGTGAGTTGGCCGACCGGTTGGCGGGACTGCTTGCCGCGCCGGTGCTGCCCACCGGGGCCGGGCACGACGCCGGGGTGCTCGCCGCGCACCTGCCCACCGCGATGCTGTTCGTCCGCAACCCGACCGGGGTGTCGCACTCCCCCGCCGAGTCGGCCACCGACGCCGACTGTGCGGCCGGGGTGGTCGCGCTGGCCCGGGTGCTGGAGGAGCTGGCATGCCACTGACCCGTTGGCTGGCCGAACAGGCGTGGCTGCCCGACCGTGCCGCACCGACCCCGGACGTGCTGATCGAGGCCGAGGACGGCCGGTTCACCGCCGTCACCCCGCTGGCCCGGGACACCGCACCGGACGCCGGGGTCGAGGTGCTGGCCGAGGCGGTACGACTGCCCGGGCTCACCCTGCCCGGCCTGGCCAACGCCCACTCGCACGCCTTCCACCGGGCGCTGCGCGGGCGTACCCACGGCGGTCGGGGCGACTTCTGGAGCTGGCGGGACGTGATGTACGCCGTCGCCGGCCGGCTCGATCCCGACTCCTACCTGGCCCTGGCCCGGGCCGCGTACGCCGAGATGGCGCTGGCCGGGGTCACCTGCGTCGGCGAGTTCCACTACCTGCACCACGGCCCCGACGGCCACCCGTACGACGACCCGAACGCGATGGGCGCGGCGCTGGTCGAGGCGGCGGCGCAGGCCGGTATCAGGATCACCCTGCTGGACGCCTGCTACCTGACCGCCTCGGTGGCCGGCGAGCCGTTGGCCGGGGTGCAGCGGCGCTTCGGCGACGGGGACGCGCGGCGCTGGGCGGAACGGGTCGACGGGTTCCGCCCGGCCGGGGCGCACGCGCTGCGCGGGGCGGCGATCCACTCGGTGCGCGCGGTGCCGGCGGACCAGCTCGCCACCGTCGCCGGCTGGGCGTACCGGCAGGGTGCCCCGCTGCACGTGCACCTGTCGGAGCAGCCCGCCGAGAACGACGCCTGCCGGACGGTGCACGGGCGTACCCCGACCGGGCTGCTCGCCGACCGCGGAGTGCTCGGCCCGGACGTCACCGCCGTGCACGCCACCCATCCGACCAGCGCCGACCTGACCCTGCTGGCCGAACAACGGACCGGGGTGTGTCTGTGCCCCACCACGGAACGGGACCTGGCCGACGGGATCGGCCCGGCCCGGCTGATGGCCGACGCCGGTATTCCGCTCAGCCTGGGCAGCGACAGTCACGCCGTGGTCGACCTGTTCGAGGAGGCCCGCGCGGTGGAGCTCGACGAGCGGCTGCGTACCCGGCGACGCGGGCACTTCGCCGCCGCCGCGCTGCGCGACGCGGCCACCGTCACCGGGCACGCCGCGCTGGGCTGGGCCGACGCCGGGCGGATCGCCGTCGGCGAACGCGCCGACCTGGTCACGGTCCGGCTGGACAGCCCGCGTACCGCCGGGGTGCCGCCGGTGGCGGTGTTCTTCGCGGCCACCGCCGCCGACGTCGACCAGGTGGTGGTGGACGGGCGGCAGGTGGTGCGCGACGGCCGGCACCTGACCGTGGACGTGCCGGCGGAGCTGCGCGCGGCGATCGCGGCGGTGACCGGTGCCTAGCCCTACCAGTCCGGCGACGCGCGGAACGCGGCGCCCGGCGGCGGGAGGGGCGGCGTGAGCAGCCTGTTGGTCGACGACATCGGCGAGCTGGTCACCAACGTGCCGGCGGCCGGCGGTGACGGGCCGTTGGGCCTGCGGCGCGGGGTCGCCCTGCTGGTGGAGGCGGGTCGGGTCGTCTGGATCGGGCCGGCCCGCTACGCGCCGGCCGCCGACCGGCGGATCGACGCCGAGGGCGGCGCGGTGCTGCCCGGGTTCGTGGACAGCCACGCCCACCTGGTCTTCGCCGGGGACCGGGCGGCCGAGTTCGCGGCCCGCATGGCCGGCGAGCCGTACACCGGGGGTGGCATCCGGACGACTGTCGGCGCGACCCGGGCGGCCTCCGACGACGACCTGCGGGACACCGTGCGCCGGCTGCGCGACGAGGCGATGCGGCAGGGCACCACCACCATGGAGATCAAGAGTGGGTACGGCCTGACCGTTGCCGACGAGGCCCGCTCGCTGCGGATCGCCGCCGAGGTGACCAGCGAGACCACCTTCCTCGGCGCGCACGTCGTCCCCGCCGAGTACGCGGGTCGTCCCGACGACTACGTGGGGCTGGTGTGCGGGCCGATGCTCTCCGCCGCCGCGCCGTACGCCCGCTGGGTGGACGTGTTCTGCGAGCGCGGCGCGTTCGACGCCGACCACGCGCGGGCGATCCTCACCGTCGGACAGGCCGCCGGGCTGGGGTTGCGGCTGCACGCCAACCAGCTCGGGCCGGGGCCGGGGGTGCGGCTCGGGGTGGAACTCGGTGCGGCCAGCGTCGACCACTGCACCCACCTGTCCGACGCCGACGTCGACGCGCTTGCCGGCTCGGCGGGGGCCGACGGGTCGGCCTCCGGGGACGGCTCGACCTCCGCGGACGGGCGGGCGGGCACCGTGGCGACCCTGCTGCCGGGTGCGGAGTTCTCCACCCGGTCGCCGTACCCGGATGCCCGGCGGTTGCTCGACGCGGGGGTGACCGTGGCGCTGGCCACCGACTGCAACCCCGGGTCGTCGTACACCTCCTCGATGCCGTTCTGCGTCGCGCTGGCCGTCCGTGAGATGCGGATGACCCCGGCGGAGGCGGTCTGGGCCTCGACGGCCGGCGGCGCACGGGCGTTGCGCCGGACCGACGTCGGGGTGCTGCGTCCCGGGGCGCGCGCCGACCTGATGATCCTCGACGCCCCGTCCCACCTGCACCTGGCCTACCGGCCGGGTGTTCCACTGGTCCGCCAGGTCCTGCACAACGGAGTGCCGCAATGTCGACTGTGACCGTCCAACCCACCGGGATCACCCCCGCCGACGTGCTCGCCGTGGCGCGCGGCGACGCCCGGGTCGTGCTCGCCCCGGCCGCCGTCGACGCGATGGTCAGCAGCAGGTCCATCGTGGACGGCATCGAGGCCGCCGGCCGCCCCGTGTACGGCGTCTCCACCGGCTTCGGGGCGCTGGCCAACACCTTCGTCGCCCCGCAGCGCCGGGCCGAGTTGCAGCATGCGCTGATCCGCTCGCACGCCGCAGGCATCGGCGCGCCGATGCCCCGGGAGGTGGTCCGGGCGATGATGCTGCTGCGGGTCCGCTCGCTGGCACTGGGCCGTTCCGGGGTCCGGCCGCTGCTCGCCCAGGGGCTGGTCGACCTGCTCAACGCCGACGTCACCCCGTGGGTGCCGGAGCACGGTTCGCTCGGCGCGTCCGGTGACCTGGCGCCGCTGGCGCACTGTGCACTGGTGCTGCTGGGCGAGGGATGGGTGCTCGGCCCGGCCGGTGAGCGGGTCGACGCCGCCGACGCGCTGCGCGACGCCGGGCTGACCCCTGTCGCGTTGGCCGCCAAGGAGGGGTTGGCGCTGATCAACGGCACCGACGGCATGCTCGGGATGCTGCTGCTGGCCGTCGCGGACGCCCGGCACCTGTTCACCATGGCCGACGTGACCGCCGCGCTGGCCATCGAGGCGATGCTCGGCTCGGAGCGGCCCTTCCTGCCCGAGCTGCACGCCATCCGGCCGCACCCGGGGCAGGCCGCCTCGGCGGCGAACATCCACCGGCTGCTCCAGGACTCGCGGGTGATGGACTCGCACCGTGATGACCTGGCACACGCCGTGCAGGACGCGTACTCGATGCGGTGTGCCCCGCAGGTGGCCGGCGCGGCCCGGGACACCCTGGACTTCGTCGTGACGGTGGCCGGCCGGGAGCTGATCTCGGTGGTGGACAACCCGGTGGTGCTGCCGGACGGTCGGGTCGAGTCGACAGGCAACTTCCACGGTGCCCCGCTCGGCTTCGCCGCCGACTACCTGGCCATCGCCGCCGCCGAGGTGGGGGCGATCGCCGAGCGCCGGGTGGACCGGTTGCTCGACGTGACCCGCAACCGGGACCTGCCGGCGTTCCTGTCCCCCGACGCCGGGGTGAACTCCGGGTTGATGATCGCCCAGTACACGGCCGCCGGGATCGTCGCGGAGAACCGCCGGCTGGCCGCCCCCGCCTCGGTCGACTCGCTGCCGACCAGCGGCATGCAGGAGGACCACGTCTCGATGGGCTGGGCGGGGGCCAGGAAGCTGCGCACCGTGCTGGACAACCTGACCAGCCTGCTCGCCGTGGAGCTGCTGGCAGCGGTCCGGGGGCTTCAACTCCGTGCGCCGCTGGTGCCGTCGCCGGCGGGACGGGCCGCGCTGGACGCGCTCGGCCCGGCGGCCGGCGCGCCCGGCCCGGACGTCTTCCTCGCCCCGGTGCTGGAATCGGCCCGTTCGGTGCTGGCCGGCCCCGACCTGCGCGCCGCCATCGAACGGCAGGTCGGCCCGCTGAGCTGACAGTGAGGCTGGCAGAAATGTGGCGGTCAGTAGTCAAGGCCGACTCGTCGCACCCGGCTACCGAGCGTGATCAAGGTCCCGAGGGCCACCACCCCGGTGCAGACCCTTTGCTCTGCTGCCACTGACGCGACAGGGGCTTGAACAGTGAAAACTCATACGCAGATTCCAAGAACAGTAATCCTGGCGAACACTCTGCGTGCCTGTCGCCTCGGGAGCAGCAGAGCAAAGGATGTGGGGTGGAAATGTGGGGGCCTGATCGAAACTACTTTCGGTGACTGGCTGCGGTGCCGTTCCTTAATCGACGGCCGGACGTCGGCGCGTATCCCGGCGACGATGAGTCGGTCGACGGCCGGCCGGCGTCGCATACGCCGGCGGGGCGACGGGTCGATCGACGGCTGGGTCAGCTGGCGGGCAGCACCTTGGCCGCCAGCTTCGCCAGCTCGCGCAGCGCCTTCCCCCGGTGGCTGATCGCGTCCTTCTCCTGCGGGGTCAACTCCGCGTTGGTCCGGTCCTGGCCGTCGCCGAGGAAGATCGGGTCGTACCCGAAGCCGCCCTCACCGCGCGGGGCACGCAGCAGCCGGCCGGGCTGGCGGCCGTCGACCAGGTGCTCCTTGCCGCCGGGCAGCACCAGCACGACGGTGCAGACGAAGGACGCCCCCCGGTGCTCGTCGGGCAGGTCGGCGATCTGGTCCAGCACCAGCTGGAGGTTGGCCCGGTCGTCGCCGTGCCGCCCGGCCCAGCGGGCGCTGAACACCCCCGGCATGCCGTTGAGCGCGTCGACCGCGATGCCGGAGTCGTCGGCGATGGTGGGCAGGCCGGTCCGCCGGCAGCCCTCCCGCGCCTTGATCAGGGCGTTCTCACCGAAGGTGAGACCGGTCTCCGGCAGCTCCGGGTACTCCTCGACGTCGTCCAGCCCCAGAAGGGCGATCCGGTGCGCGCCGAGCGCGCCGTCGAGGATGCGCTGGAGCTCCACCAGCTTCTTACGGTTACGGGAGGCGAGCAGGACCTTGTTCATGATGCGAGTGCCTTCCGCTGCGCCTCGGCCAGTTCCAGACAGCCCAACGACGCCACGTCCAGCAACGCGTCGAGCTGCGCCCGGGAGAAGACCCCGTCCTCGCCCGTGCCCTGCACCTCGACGAAGTCACCCTCACCGGTGCAGACGACGTTCATGTCCACCTCGGCGGCCACGTCCTCGACATAGCAGAGGTCGAGCAGCGGCTCACCGGCGACGATCCCGACGCTGACCGCGGCCACCGACCGGTGCATCACCTTCTCCGGCTTGCCGGCCAGCGACTTGCGGGTGGCAAGCCAGCTCACCGCGTCGTAGAGGGCGACGTACGCGCCGGTGATCGAGGCGGTGCGGGTGCCTCCGTCGGCCTGGAGCACGTCGCAGTCGAGCACGATCGAGTTCTCGCCGAGCGCCTTCAGGTCGACGCAGGCGCGCAGGCTGCGGCCGATCAGCCGGGAGATCTCGTGGGTCCGCCCGCCGATCTTGCCGCGGACGCTCTCCCGGTCCGAGCGGGTGTTGGTCGCCCGGGGCAGCATCGCGTACTCGGCGGTCACCCAGCCGAGCCCGGAGCCCTTGCGCCAGCGGGGCACGCCCTCGGTGACGCTGGCGGTGCAGAGCACCCGGGTCCCCCCGAACTCGACGAGCACCGAGCCCTCCGGGTGGGTGCTCCAGCCACGGGTCAGCGTCACCGGTCGGAGTTGGTCGGGTCGACGCCCGTCAGGTCGTGCCATCCCTGCACCCTATGCGGTGCGGTGATCGAGGCGTCCCGCGGTCTCCTCAGCCGGAGGCCGGGGGCTCTCCGGTCCGGGCCGGCGGGACCGGGGCGGCGTCGTGCACCCGCAGGAACCCGGCCACCGATGTCGGCCAGGAGTGCGCCAGACGACGGGCCGGCTAAGCGGCGGCGAACACTACCGCACGAATCCGGGCCGGGTCAGATGTCGTAGCTGGCACCGGCCCGGACCACTTCCAACGGCCCGGGGTACGCCCCGGCCGCCGCCGCGATGGTGTGCGACTCGCTGCCCCAGGCCACCACCAGATGGGTCAGCAGCAGCCGGCCCACCCCGGCCTTGGTGGCGGTCTCGCCTGCCTCCCGACCGGTGAGGTGCAGATCCGGCGGGTTGTCCACCCCGTCGAGGTAACTCGCCTCACAGAGGAAGACGTCGGCGTCCTGGGCGAGCCGCAGCAGCGCGTCGCAGGGGGCGGTGTCCGAGGAGTAGCAGAGCACCCGACCCTCGTGCTCCAGCCGCACCCCGTACGTCTCGACGGGATGGTTGACCCGGTCGACGGTGACGGTGAACGGGCCGATCGGGAAGGTGCCCGGCTGGAGGCCGTAGAACTGGTAGACGTCCTCCACGCTGCCGTCGTCCTGGCCGTAGGCGGTGGCGAGCCGGTCCGGGGCGCCCGGCGGCGCGTAGACCGGCAACGGCGGGTACGGGCCGTCCGGGGCGTACCGCCGGACCACCACGTACGACGCGGCGTCGAGGATGTGGTCGCAGTGCAGGTGGGTCAGGAGGATGGCGTCCGGGGCGTGCAGGCCGGCGTAGCGCTGGAGGGTGGACAGCGAACCGGACCCGAAGTCGACAAGTAGCCGGAAGCCCTGCGCCTCGACCAGGTAGGCCGAACAGGGGGACTCGGGACCGGGGAAGCTTCCCGCGCAGCCCAGGACGGTCAGCCGCATCCGGTGGCCCCGCGATTACTATGAGTAGCCGAAACGCCGGGGGGAGCACCGCTGATGATCTCTACCGACGCGTACGCCACGCTGCGCAGCCTACGCGCAGCGACGGCGGGGCAAGAATCATCTTCTGGAAGTTGTCACCAACGTGACACCCACGGGGCCGGCCGACACTCCGCCGGCCGGCCCCCGCAGCTGGTCATGCCCAGAGCTGCCCTTCCAGGGCGCTCTCGGCGTCGGCGAGCGTGCCGCCGTACGCCCCGGTGGAAAGGTACTTCCAGCCGCCGTCGCAGACCACGAAGGCCACGTCGGCCCGGCGGCCGTCCCGCACCGCCTCGTGCGCCACGGCCAGGGCGGCGTGCAGGATCGCCCCGGTGGAGAAGCCGGCGAAGATCCCCTCCACCTCCACCAACTGCCGGGTACGCAGCACCGCGTCCCGGGTGCCCACCGAGAAGCGCCTGTTGAGCACCGTCGCGTCGTACAACTCGGGGACGTAACCCTCGTCGATGTTGCGCAGCCCGTAGACCAGCTCGCCGTAGCGCGGCTCGGCCGCCACCACCTGGATGCCCTCGACCTTCTCCCGGAGGAACCGTCCGGTGCCCATCAGGGTGCCGGTGGTGCCCAGGCCCGCCACGAAGTGCGTGATGGTGGGCAGGTCGTGCAGCAGCTCCGGCCCGGTGGTCTCGTAGTGGGCCCGCGCGTTGGCCTCGTTGCCGTACTGGTAGAGCATCACCCAGTCCGGGTGCTCCGCCGCGATCTGCTTGGCGGTGGCGACCGCCTGGTTCGAACCGCCCGCCGCCGGCGAGAAGATGATCTCCGCGCCGTACATCCGGAGCAGCTGGACCCGTTCGGTGGAGACGTTCTCCGGCATCACGCAGACCAGCCGGTAGCCGCGCATCTTGGCCACCATGGCCAACGAGATGCCGGTGTTGCCGCTGGTCGGCTCGAGAATCGTGTCGCCCGGCCGGAGACTGCCGGCCTGCTCGGCCGCCCGGACCATGAACAGCGCCGCGCGGTCCTTGATGCTGCCGGTGGGATTCCGGTCCTCGAGCTTCGCCCAGAGCCGCACCGGCGGTGCCCCGTCGGGCACCGTCGGCGAGAGCCGGGGCAACCCCACCAGGGGGGTGCCACCGCAGGCGTCGAGCAGGCTGTCGTACCGCGTCATGACGCCCGCCCTCAGCGGGCGGCGACGGCCACGCGCCGAGCCACCGCGGACGACGCGGTCGCCGCGGCGGCGGCGTGCTGGCTGACCCGGTGCCGGCTGACCGCCGCGGTGGCGGCACGGTGCTGGCTGATCGCCGCTGCGGCGGCGAAGCCGAACGCGCCACCGGCGACGGCCGGCAGGACGGTCACGCTGTCACCGTCGTTGAGCTTGGCGTCGAGCGCGCCCAGGAACCGGACGTCCTCGTCGTTGACGTAGACGTTGACGAACCGGTGCAGCGCGCCGGCGTCGGTGACCAGCCGGCCCTTCAGGCCGGCGTGCCGGGAGTCCAGGTCGGTGAGCAGGTCGCCCAGGGTGTCCCCGGCGCCCTCGACGACCTTCGCGCCGCCGGTGTAGCTGCGCAGGATGGTGGGGATGCGAACCTCGATGGCCATGACGTACTCCTTGGTCGGGTGTGCCTCGGTGCCGGACGGAAAGGGTGTGCGGAGCTGAAGGTCAGCTGCCGGAACACTCGTAGTCGACCGTCGCCGGGCTCTGCCCGAACATGTAGGACTGGACCGCGTGCGGGTCCACCCCGGCATCCACGATCCGCACCGGCTCCTCGGTCACCACGCCGTCGACGATCCGGAACGACCGGATCTCCTCGGTGTCCGGTTCGCGGGTGGAGACCAGCAGGTAGTGCGCGCCCGGCTCACCGGCGAAGGCCACGTCCGTGCGGGACGGGTATGCCTCGGTGGCGGTGTGCGAGTGGTAGATGACGACCGGCTCCTCGTCGCGGTCGTCCATCTCCCGCCACACCCGCAGCTGCTCCATCGAGTCGAACTCGTAGAACGTCATCGAGCGGGCCGCGTTGTCCATCGGGATGTGCCGGGTCGGGGTGTCGCCGCCGACGGGTCCGGCGACCACTCCGCACGCCTCGTCGGGGTGGTCCCGGCGCGCGTGGGAGACGATCGCCTCGACGATCGACCGGTCGATGCTCAGCACGTCACCCAGCCTAGCGCCCGCCCGCCGCGCCCGGCGAGGCGGTGACCGTCACACTTCAGTCGATCAAGGCGTTGAGCAGGGATTCCTGGAGATAACCGAGGTAGGCGTAGACCGACAGTTGGAACACCCGGGACGAGGTCGGGTCGTCGGCGACCGCGTCGTCGAGCTCCTCGCCCAGGTCGGTGCCGTCCTTGACCTCCAGCCGGACGCCCATCGCGAGCCGGGCGTCGTTGAGCGCGCGAAGCCACGCCTCGGCCGCCTCGGCGTCCAACCGCACCTCGCCGCCGGCGGAGTCGGGCAGTGCGGCGAGCACCGCGCCGGCCTGGTCGATCTTGGCGGTCTTGAGGTCGCCCTCGGTGTACAGGCGGAACTCCGCCGTACCCGCCGGGTCGTCCGGGTACGCCTCGGGGAAGAGCCGGCCGACGACCGGGTCGGCATGGTCGAAGCCGTCGGTGAGCAGGCCGACCACCTCACTGGCGACCTTGCGCAGCACCCGGGCCTCGTCCACGGCGAAGGTCGCCACGTACCGGTCGCCCTGCCGACGGAACATACTCACGGGGCCACCTCGGTTCGCGACTGCGGGGCTCGCAACACCGGCTCACTCCTCGCGCTCACGAGCGGTCCACCGTCGCCCAGAGGCCGTACGCGTGCAACTGCGACGCGTCGTGCTCCATCCGCTCGCGGGCGCCGCTGGACACCACCGCCCGGCCCTTGTGGTGCACGTCCAGCATCAGCTTCTCGGCCTTCTCCCGGCTGTAACCGAACAGCTTCTGGAAGACCCAGGTCACATACGTCATGAGGTTGACCGGGTCGTCCCAGACGATCGTCACCCACTGCCGGTCCGCGACCGGCACCTCGTCGGTGTCCGGCGTCTCGACCGGTGCAACCTGTGGAGCCGCCATGCCCCCCATCGTGCCACCGGAAGTGGCGATCCGATGAACCGGAACGCCGGCGCGACCCTGATCACCCTCCCGAGCTGCGGAAACCCGGTGAGATACGGATATCGGGAAAAACCGGAGGGACGCCCGGTGGTGCCGGCGAGCCGGCTGCCCGACGCACCGGCGGAAACCCCGGGGGACGCGAAGAGCGTCTCGGCCGTCGGCCTCCGGCACCAGGTCGTGGTGCCGGTCGACGCGCCGGCCCCGGCCCGGACGACGTCGCGCACCCGCGCGGGGCGTCGGACCGGTACCGGTCACCCGGCGGCAGGTTGCGGTACGCGAATCCATCCGGCGGCAACCGTGCGCATACTCCGCCGACGCATTGCGGATACTCAGTGCCAATCACGGAGTTACTCCACTTCACCGCGTGACCGGGTGGCTCTGGACCGATCCACATCGATACGCTGCGTGGATGAGTCGGTGGAGCTTCGTCGGCCGTACGGATGAGCTCACCCGTCTACTGGCGGCGACGCACGGCGGTCAGGGACACGGGCTCTTCTTCAGCGGCAGCGCGGGCGTCGGCAAGAGCCGGTTGCTGCGCGAGGGGGTCGCCACCCTCCCCGCCGACCGCTACGCGCTGTCGTTCGTCGCGGCCAGCACGGCCACCGCGGCGCTGCCCTTCGGCGGGCTCGCCCCGGTGCTGCCGGCCGAGCAACCGCCGGGCCTCTCCCCTGCCGGGGTGCTGCGCTGGGGGGTCGACGTACTCCGGGAGCAGGCGGCCGGGCGGCGCATCGTGCTCGCCATCGACGACGCCCACCTGCTCGACCCGCCCTCGGCGGCACTGGTCCACCTGCTCGCCCGCGTCGAGAACACCACGGTGCTGGGGACGCTGCGCAGCGGTGAGCAGATCCCGCTGCCGATCCGGGCACTGTGGACCGACGACCTGGTCGAGCACACCGAACTGGCCCCGCTGGGCGCGGGCGAGACCACCGGCCTGCTCGCCGCCATCCTCGGCGGGCCGGTCGACGCCGGCTCCGCCGAGAGACTGTTCCGGCTCTCCGCCGGCAACCCCCTGCTGCTGCGGGAACTGGTCCTGGCCGCCGCCACCGGAGGCGAGCTGGTCCGCAGCTACGGGGGGTGGCGGTGGACCGGATGGCTGGAGCTGGCCCCCAGCCTCACCGACCTCGTCGACACGCGGATCGGGCAGCTGGAGACCGGCGTCCGGACGGTGGTCGAGCTGGTCGCCTTCGGTGAACCGCTCGGCCTGCACCTGCTCGAACGGGCCGCCGACCCGGCCGACGTGGAGGTGGCCGAGGAACGCGGCCTGATCACCGTCGGACCGGACGACAGGCGGGTCGACGCCCGACTCGCCCACCCGCTCTACGGCGAGGTGATCCGCCGACGTTGCCCGGTCAGCCGGACCCGCCGTCTCCAGGCCCAGCTGGCCGAACGGTTGGAACTGGTCGGCGCCCGCCGCCGGGGCGACCTGCTGCGGGTGGCGGTGTGGCGGCTGAACTCCGGCACCGCCCAGGACCCGGCGCTGCTGCTCGACGCGGCCGGCCAGGCGTTCACCCGGTACGACGTACCGCTGGCCACCCGGCTGGCCCGGGCGGCGCTCGACGCCGAGGGCGGTTTCCACGCCGCCGAACTGCTGGCCACCCTCCTGATGTTCGGCGACCGGCCGGAAGAGGCGATCGGCGTGCTCGACGCGGTGGCCGGTGACCTCGTCTCCGAGGAGCGGCGCAGCCGCTGGCTGACCGTCCGCGCGATAGTCGGCTACTGGGGTCTGCGTCAGCATTCCATGGTGGACACGATCGCGGCGGCCGGCCACACCCTGACCGACCCCGGGCACCGGGCCCGGCTGCGGGCCTTCGAGGCGATCATGCGGCTGCACGGCCTGGACGTCGACACCGCGGTACGGCTCGCCCGTTCGGTGCTGGACCACCAGGCGCCCGGCGTCGCGGCCCGGGAACTCGCCCGGTCCACCATCGCCCACGCCGACGCGGTGCGCGGCCGGTTCCGGGCCAGCGCCTCGGCGATCGACCGGGTGCAGGCGGAGGCGGCGGACTGGCGGGCCGACATGCCGTACCTGCAACTCGCCATGGAGCTGGCCCGGGGCACCAGGTTGGCGCTCTGCGGGGACCTGACCGGCATCGACGCCCTCGCGGCCGACGAGTTCGCCGACCAGGCGGGCGCCGGGGACTTCCGGCTCGGCACCGGCTACCTGTCCATCCTCCAGGCGTACGCGGCGCGGCTGCGCGGTCGCGCCGACGACGCGCTCAAGGCCAGCGTCGGCGCCTGCGCGGTGCTCGCCACCGGCCGGGTCTTCGCGGGGTTGGCGCACGCCGAGCGGGCCCAGGCGGCGGCGCTGCGCGGCGACGTGGCGACCGCGACCGAGGCGATGGCCGAGGCGGACCGGGCCCAGACCCCCGGGATGGCAATCCTCCAGCCGTGGCTGGAGCAGGCCCGGGGTGCGGTGCTGGCCGCCGCTGGCGATCTGGTCGGGGCGACCAGGCAGCTCGGCGAGCTGGCCGACCGGCTGCGCGCCGACGGCTTCGCCGGTCACGAGGTGCTCGTCCTGCACGACCTGGTCCGGCTCGGCCAGGCCACCGCCCCGGTCGGACCGACCCGCGCCGACGGCAGCCGGCGTACGGTGGCGCAGCGACTGGCGGAGCTCTGCGGGACCGTCGACGGAGCGCTGACGCCGCTGCTCGCCCGGCAGGCACGAGCCGCCGCGGAGGGCGACGGGACAACCCTGCTGGAGGTGGCCGACGAGCTCGCCAAGCTCGACCTGACGGTCTGGGCGGTCGACGCCACGGCGACGGCGCTGCGTGGGTGGCGTCGGGACCGGTCGACGTCGGCCGCCGCCGCGCACGAACGGCTCGCCGCCCTGCTCACCCACTGCGACCGGATTCGTACCCCCGCGTTTGACGCGCTGCGTCCCACGCTGAGCGCCCGGGAGCTGGAGGTCGCCGGCCTCGCCGCCGCCGGGATGACCAGCCGGGTCATCGCGGGCCGGTTGTTCCTGTCGACCCGGACGGTGGAGAACCATCTCCAGCGGGTCTACGGCAAGCTCGGCATCACCAGCCGCGCCAAGCTCGGCGCGGCGCTGCGGTGGATCCCGGGCCACGACGGCAACCCGGCCGGGTGAACTCTAGGCTGGGCTGGTGAACCGTCTTCGCCCCGCGCTGCTGACCGACCACTACGAGCTGACCATGGTCGGTGCCGCCCTGCGGGACGGCACCGCCGACCGCCGTTGCACCTTCGAGGTGTTCAGCCGGCGGCTGCCCACCGGACGCCGGTACGGGGTGGTCGCGGGGACCGGCCGGCTGATCGACGTGATCAAGGATTTCCGGTTCACCCCGGAGGAGGTCGAGTTCCTGCTCCGGACCGGGGTGGTGGACGAGCCGGCCGCCCGGTGGCTGGCCGACTACCGCTTCACCGGCGACATCGACGGGTACGCCGAGGGCGAGCTGTTCTTCCCCGGCTCGCCGATCCTCACCGTCTCCGGGGGGTTCGCCGAGTGCGTGGTGCTGGAGACGCTGGTGCTGTCGGTGCTCAACCACGACTGCGCGGTGGCTGCGGCAGCCGCCCGGATGGTCACCGCGGCCCGGGGCCGGGCGCTGATCGAAATGGGTTCCCGGCGGGCCCACGAGGAGGCGGCGGTGGCCGCCGCGCGGGCGGCCTACCTGGCCGGATTCCGGTTCACCTCCAACCTGGCGGCCGGCCAGCGCTACGGCATCCCCACTGCCGGCACCGCCGCCCACGCGTTCACCCTGCTGCACGACGACGAGCGGACGGCGTTCGCCTCGCAGGTCGCCACGTTGGGCCGGGACACCACGCTGCTGGTCGACACGTACGACATCAGCCAGGGCATCCGGACCGCCATCGAGGTGGCCGGGCCGCAACTGCGGGCGGTCCGGATCGACTCCGGCGACCTCGCGGTCATCGCCCAGCAGTCCCGGGAGCTGCTCGACTCGCTCGGCGCCACCGAGACCAAGATCATCGTGTCGGGTGACCTCGACGAGTACGCCATCGCCGCGCTCGCCGCCGAACCGGTCGACATGTACGGCGCGGGCACGGCCGTGGTCACCGGCTCCGGTGCGCCCACCGCCAGCCTGGTCTACAAGCTGGTCGAGGTGGAGGGGCGGCCGGTGGTCAAGCGGTCCGAGAACAAGGGCACCATCGGCGGCCGGAAGGTCGCGGTGCGCCGGCACAAGCCCACCGGCACCGCGACCGAGGAGGTCGTCGTCTCGCAGGGTGTACCGGACCGGCAAGCCAACGACCGGCTGCTCCAGCACTCGTTCGTGATCGACGGTGAGCCCGTCGACCTGCCGGGCATCGAGAAGTCCCGCGAACACCTGCGGCAGTGTCTGATCTCCATTCCGTGGGAGGGGTTGAAGCTCTCCGCCGGTGACCCCGCGATCCCGGTCACCGTCGTACCGGCAGGTTGAGTCGTACCGGCAGGTTGAGTCGTCCGGGCATGCTGGGTCCTACTGGCAAGCGGGGTCGAGCCGGCTGATTCGTGCCGGCGAGTGGAGGGAGGGCACACCGATGGCCAACGCGCTGATCATCGTGGACGTGCAGAACGACTTCTGTGAGGGCGGCTCGCTCGCCGTCACCGGAGGCGCCGGGGTCGCCGTCGGCATCTCCGGGCTGCTGGCGGCGCAGCCGCAGCGGTGGGATCACGTGGTCGCCACCAAGGACTACCACGTCGACCCGGGGGCGCACTTCGGAGATCCGCCGGACTACGTCGAGTCCTGGCCCCGGCACTGCGTGGTCGGCACCTCGGGCAGCGAGTTCCACCCCGACCTGGCGACCGACCGGGTCGAGGCGATCTTCCACAAGGGCGAGCACGCCGCCGCGTACTCCGGGTTCGAGGGGCACGCCGCCGACGGTGAGCGCCTGGCCGACTGGCTGCGCCGGCACCACGTGGACCGGGTCGACGTGGTCGGCATCGCCACCGACCACTGCATCCGGGCGACCGCCCTGGACGCCGCCCGGGAGGGCTTCGCCACCACCGTGCTGCTCGACCTGACGGCGGCGGTCGCGCCGGCGACTCTGGACGTGGCGCTGCGGGCGATGGACGGTGCCGGGGTGACCCTGCACGGTGAGCCGGTGATCAGCGTCGCATGAGCCGGTAATCGCTTGCCGATGTCGTACCTCCGGTCGAGGATGACCGCCGGAGGTACGGAGCATCATGACGTTGACGCCTTACCGGGAGGCCCTCTCCCAGCCTGGTCTGCGGGCCCTGCTACTGGTGGCGGTGCTGGCCCGCATCCCGCTCACCGCGACCGGGGTGACCCTCACCTTCTTCGTGGTGCTGGAGCTGGGCCGTGGTTACGGTGCCGCAGGCCTGGTCGGGGCCGCGTCGGTCGCCGGCACGGCCCTCGGCTCGCCTCTGCTCGGCCGGCTGGTCGACCGGCGCGGCCTGCGCCCGGTGCTCGCCGTGACCACAGCCGTCGAGGCGGTCTTCTGGGCGAGTGCTCCGACGTTGCGCTTGTCGCTGCTCCTGCCCGCCGCGTTCGTGGCCGGGCTGTTCGCACTGCCGGTCTTCTCGGTGGTCAGGCAGTCGATCGCCGCGCTGGTCCCGGCGCAGCGCCGACGCCCCGCGTACGCGCTGGACTCGATGTCGATGGAGCTGTCCTTCATGATCGGCCCGGCACTGGCCGTGGCGCTCGCCACCGCCGTCTCGCCCCGGGTCACGCTCTGGGCGGTCGGCGCGGGCATCGTCGGATCCGGCATCGTCCTCTGGCTGCTCGACCCGCCGATCCGCAGCGCCGAGGAGCCGGTAGGTCCGCAGCCCCGGGTGCCCCGGCGGCAGTGGCTGACCACCCGCCTGCTCGCCGTGTTCGCGGTGAGCGCCGCCGCCACCCTGGTGCTCGGCGGCACCGACGTGGCGGTGGTGGCCGTGCTGCGGGCCGGTGGCGAGGTCGGCTGGACCGGTGCGGTGCTCACCGCCTGGGCGGTCGCGTCGCTGGTCGGCGGCTTCGCGTACGGGGCTGTGCGCCGATCGTTCTCCCCGTTGACCCTGGCCGTGCTGCTCAGCCTCTGCACCATCCCGGTCGGGCTGGGCGGCGGTCACTGGTGGCTGCTCTGCCTGACCCTGCTGCCCGCCGGCGCGCTCTGCGCCCCCACCATCGCCGCCACCGCCGACGCGGTCAGCCGGCTCGCTCCCGCCGGGGTGCGTGGTGAGGCGATGGGCCTGCACGGCTCCGCCGCCACGGTCGGCATCGCCCTCGGTGCTCCCCTGGCCGGCGCGGTGATCGACGCCTCGGTGCCGCTGTGGGGCTTCGCGGTCACCGGGGCCGTGGGCCTGCTGGTGACCCTGCTGGTCCTACCGGTGGAGCTACGTCACCGCCGGCCGCCCACCACCCCCGAGCACACCGCCGAACTGGCCCCCGCCACCATCTGACGGCGGCACAGCGGCACAGCGGCGAACCTACTTCTCTCGTAGGAGCGGTATGCCACAGCGTCATATTTATGACGCTGTGGCATACCGCTCCTACGAGGATGTGTCGCTCCGGCGACCAACACCGGCAGTAACCGTCGCTGCGACTGCGACTGCGACTGCGACTGAGGCCGGGGCCGGAGGCCGGGGCCGGAGGCCGGGGCCGGAGGCCGGGGCCGGAGGCCGGGGCCGGAGGCCGGGGCCGGAGGCCGGGGCCGGAGGCCGGGGCCGGAGGCTTTGACGAACGACAACGGTGGATGGACGGCGCAGCCCGGCCCGGAATGCCGACGGGCGTCGCACCCGGAGTGGGGGTGCGACGCCCGTCGGCATTGTGCGTGCGCAGCGTCAGCGCTGGTCGAGGTTCCCGGACTTGTCCTCCTGGTAGCTGGCGCCACCATTGACCTCGCTGGTCAGCGGCTTGGCACCACCCTCCGGCGGGCCGGCGAGGCTGCCGGCGGCCAACTCGGGGAACTTCGCGTCGAACGCCGGGCGCTCCGAACGGATCCGGGGCATCCGGTCGAAGTTGCGCAGCGGCGGCGGGGAGCTCGTCGCCCACTCCAGCGAGTTGCCGTGGCCCCACGGGTCGTCCACCTCGACGACCGGCCCGGTCTTGTACGACTTCCAGCAGTTCCAGATGAACGGCAGGGTCGAGATACCGGTGATGAACGCGCCGACCGTGGAGATCATGTTCAGCGTGGTGAAGCCGTCGCTGGGCAGGTAGTCGGCGTACCGCCGGGGCATGCCCTCGGCCCCGAGCCAGTGCTGCACCAGGAAAGTGGTGTGGAAGCCGATCATCGTCAGCCAGAAGTGGATCTTGCCCAGCCGCTCGTCGAGCATCCGGCCGAACATCTTCGGGAACCAGAAGTAGATGCCACCGAAGACGGCGAACACGATCGTGCCGAAGAGCACGTAGTGGAAGTGCGCCACCACGAAGTAGTTGTCGTGCAGGTGGAAGTCGAGCGGCGGGCTGGCCAGCAGCACCCCGGTCAGACCGCCGAAGAGGAAGGTCACCAGGAAGCCGATCGCGAAGAGCATCGGCGTCTCGAAGGTGATCTGACCCCGCCACATGGTGCCGATCCAGTTGAAGAACTTCATCCCGGTCGGTACGGCGATCAGGTAGCTCAGGAAGCTGAAGAACGGCAGCAGCACCTGGCCGGTGGCGAACATGTGGTGCGCCCAGACACTCATCGACAGTGCGGCGATGGCGATGGTGGCGGCGACGAGCCCCTTGTAACCGAAGATCGGCTTGCGGGAGAAGACCGGGATGATCTCGGTGATGATGCCGAAGAACGGCAGCGCGATGATGTAGACCTCGGGGTGACCGAAGAACCAGAAGAGGTGCTGCCACAGCATCGGGCCGCCGGTGGCCGGGTCGTACACGTGGGCGCCGAGCAGCCGGTCCGCGGCGAGCGCGAAGAGCGCGGCGGCCAGCAGCGGGAAGACCAGGATCGCCAGCAGGCTGGTGACCAGCATGTTCCACGTGAAGATCGGCATCCGGAACATGGTCATGCCGGGCGCGCGCAGGGTCAGGATGGTGGTGATCAGGTTGACCGCACCGAGGATGGTGCCCAGACCGGAGATGGCCAGGCCGACCACCCACATGTTCGCGCCGACGCCCGGCGAGTGCTCGATGGTGCTCAGCGGGGTGTAGGCGGTCCAGCCGAAGTCGGCGGCCCCACCCGGGCTGATGAAGCCGGCGGTCGCCATGGTGCCGCCGAACAGGTACAGCCAGTAGGCGAAGGCGTTCAGCCGGGGGAACGAGACGTCGGGAGCGCCGATCTGCAACGGCACGACGTAGTTGGCGAACGCGAACACGATCGGCGTCGCGAAGAACAGCAGCATGATCGTGCCGTGCATCGTGAACAGCTGGTTGTACTGCTCCGGCGACAGGAACTGCATGCCCGGTCGCGCCAGCTCGGCTCGCATGATCAGGGCCATCAGGCCACCGATCATGAAGAACACGAACGCGGTGACCATGTACATGATCCCGATCTGCTTCGCGTCCGTGGTGCGCAGCAGCCGCGCGATGGCCGACCCCTTGACCGGCTCTCGGACCGGCCATGGCCGGGTCACGACCGGCTTGGGTGCGACGGTGGTCACGAATGGCCTCCGGTTCTCGGTTGTCCCGCTCGGCACGCGCTGTCAGCTGCGGGCCGTCATCCGAAAGGATGTTAGTCCCCGGTAGGTGGCAGCACCGCTCGGGGTGCTCTGGCACCATGTTCGGCCGCCCGGCACCCCTACAGCGGGTCCACCAGGAGCCGGTAGTGCTCGCCGAAGATCCGCCCGCCCCGCCCGCGTAGCAACGGGTCGCGCAGCGCCGGCGGCACGTCGCGGGTGCGGTTGCGGTCCCGGGTCCGGTCCCGCACCCATCGGGTACGCGGGCGACGGCGACTCTCGTACGCCACCAGGGCCGCCTCGACGCTGCCGGCGGCCCGGAGCGACTCGGCGAGCACCACCGCGTCCTCCAGCGCCATCGCGATCCCCTGGGCCAGGGTCGGCGCGGTGGCGTGCGCGGCGTCGCCGACCAGCAGCACCCGCCCCCGGTGCCAACGGCCCAGCTCGACCTCGTCGGTGAGCCCGACCTGGACGTCGCGCCAGGCGGCCAGCACCGCCGGGACCGGCCCGCCGTAACCGCCGAAGAGTTCGTGCAGCCGGGCGACCGGGTCGGCCGGGGCGACCGTACCGGCCTCGTCGGCGTAACAGTAGAGCCGACCGGCACCCAGCGGCACCACCAGGAAGCCGGCGCGGCGGCCGAGCAGGGCCGTCCAGTCGGCGACGTGCGGACCGTCGCGCACCACACCCCGGTAGAGCACCTGACCGGCGGGACGGGGCGGACCGCCGAGCGCGGCCAGGGCGCGGACCGCCGAGCGGGGGCCGTCGGCACCGATCACCAGGTCGTACTCGCCGCCGGTGCCGTCGGTGAAGGTGACCGCGACCCCGGCCGGCAACAGCTCGACGCTGCTCACCTCGGCACCGTGTCGGACCGCGCCTCCCGCACCGCTGAGCAGCACCTGGTAGAGGTCGCGGCGGGGCAGTGCCCGGCACTCGCCGACCCCGGCCCAGAGCGCGTCGAGGTCCACCTCGCAGAGCGGGTCACCGGCGGCGTCGAGGAAGCGCTGACGGTGGATCACCTGTCCGAGTGGGCGGACCGGCCCGTCGAGGTCCAGTGCACGCAGCGCCCTTGCGGCGTTGCCGGGGAGATACAGACCGGTGTCGGTCAGCTCGTTGGGTGGGAGTTTCTCGGTGACGTCCGGCCGGAAACCTGCCAGCCGCAGGGCCCGGGCGACAGCCAGACCGGCGATGCCCGCGCCGACGACGAGGATGCGCAGGGGAGAGCCACCCATGGTGGTGTACGCCTCCGGAGGGGATCGGCACGCGGTGAAGGCAAGACACTACTCCGCGCGATGAGAGCACACCAGAGCCGATGATCCCGACACCCGCCGCACTCCAGACTGGACAGAAAGTTGTTCAGCGCGCTGAACACCGTTCGCTCGAAGCACACCCATCGGCCGGATGCCGCTCGTCTCACTACAGTGACGGCGTGACGACGGATGAGTCATACCGGTCGGTCAAGTCGGCAGGGCGGGCGCTGGACGTGCTGGAGGCGCTGGCCGACCCGGACGGTCCCCGGTCACCGGTGGAGCTGAGCCGCGCGCTGGGCATCCCGAAGAGCAGCCTGCACGCCATCCTGCGGACCCTGCTGGACCGCGACTGGGTGGCCGTCGACCCGACCGGGACCCGGTTCTCGGTGGGCCTGCGGGCGCTGGAGGTCGGTGCGACGTTCCTCGCCGGCGCGGACGCCGCCGCCCTCTACGAGGTGACCCTGGACCGACTCGCCGAGTACTCCGGCGAGACGGTCCAGCTCTACCGTCTCGACCGCGGTTCGGTGGTACTGCTGGCCCGGCGGGACTCGGCGCACATCGTCCGGCCGGTCTGCGCGGTGGGGCGTCGGCTGCCCGCGCACGCCACCGCGGCCGGCAAGGCGCTGCTCGCCGCCCGGACCGACGAGGAGGTCGACCGGCTGCTCCAGTGGCCGCTGCCGGCGGTCACCGGGCGGACGGTCACCACGCCGGAGACGCTCCGCGCCGAGCTGGCCGCCGTGCGGCGGCGGGGCTGGGCCGAGGAGTGGGAGGAGTGCAGCCCGGGGCTGGCGGCGGTGGCGGTGGCCGTACCGCTGCGGGAGCCGGCGGTGGACGCGATCGCGGTGGCCGCTCCGGTGGCCCGGCTGGGGCCGGAGGCGCGGACCCGGCTGGCGGCGGTGCTGCGCGAGGCGGCGACCCAGGCCCGCACGGCCCGCGCCCTGCTCTCACTCAACCCATAGAACAAGGTTCGCGTACGTGGACGCAATCGGGTGCCAGCTTAACCGGTTCAGTTGCACACTAGTTTCATGTGTGTAAATGTGATGAGGACCATGGGAGCGCTCCCGGTCACATCCGATACAGGTCCGGCGCCCCCGCGCCGCAGCCAAGGAGCATCATGAAGCGTCCATTGCGGGCACTCGTCGCCGCCGGCCTCCTGGCCGCCGGTTCGATCTTCGCCGTCGCGTTCGGCGGCACCGCCTCCGCCGACACCCTGATCTGTGAGCAGTACGGCTCGACAGTCATCGGCGGCAAGTACGTGGTCCAGAACAACCGCTGGGGCACCACCGCCCAGCAGTGCATCAACGTCACCGGCAGCGGCTTCAACATCACCACCCAGAACGGCTCCGCGCCGACGAACGGTGCGCCGGTCTCGTACCCGTCGATCTTCGTCGGCTGCCACTACACCAACTGCTCGCCGGGGACCAACCTGCCGGCCCAGGTGAAGTCGATAAGCAGCGCCCCCGGCAGCATCTCCTTCAACTACGTCGGTGGCGCGATCTACGACGCCGCCTACGACATCTGGCTCGACCCGTCGCCCAAGCGGGACGGGGTCAACGCGATGGAGATCATGATCTGGTTCAACCGGCAGGGTTCGATCCAGCCGATCGGCTCGCCGGTGGGCAACGTCAACATCGCGGGCCGCAGCTGGGAGGTGTGGCGCGGCAACAACGGCGGCAACAACGTCATCTCGTACGTCGCGCCGTCGGCGATCCAGAGCATGAGCTTCAACGTGCTGGACTTCATCGCGGACACCCGCAACCGGGGCGCGATCACCAACGACTGGTACCTGACCAGCATCCAGGCCGGCTTCGAGCCCTGGCAGGGCGGCGCCGGGCTGGCCGTCACCAACTTCTCCCAGACCGTCAACACCGGCGGCAGCAACCCGCCGCCCACCACCGCCCCGCCCACCAACCCCCCGGGCAACGGCGGCTGCGCGGTGAAGTACACGTCGAACTCGTGGAACAACGGCTTCACCGCCGACGTGACGGTCACCAACCGGGGCTCCGGCACCGTCAACGGCTGGACCCTGACCTACAACCTGCCCGCCGGGCAGCAGGTCACCAGCTCCTGGAACGCCAACGTCACGCAGAGCGGGTCCGCGGTGACCGCGCGCAACGCCAGTCACAACGGCACCCTCTCCCCCGGTGGCACCGCGACCTTCGGCTACCAGGGCTCGCTGAACGGCACGTACTCGGCGCCGACCAGCTTCTCGCTCAACGGCGTCGCCTGCTCGCGCGCCTGAGCTCACCACCCACCACCCCGCCGGGGGCGTGACCCGTCGGGTCACGCCCCCCGCACCGTCTCCGGCCTGGCCCGGACCACGCGGGGTCAGGCCCCCAGGGCGTCGATGTCCCGCATCTCCTCGGCGGTCAGGGAGAAGTCCCAGATGTCGGCGTTGGCGCGGATGCGTTCCGGGGTGACCGACTTCGGAATCACCACGGTCTCGTGGTCGACGTGCCAGCGCAGCACCACCTGGGCCGGGGAGACGTCGTGCGCGGCGGCGATCCGGGTCAGCACCGGATCGGCCAGGTCACTGGTCTTGAACGGGCTGTAGCCCTCCAACACGATCCCCCGGTCCCGGTGCTCGGCGTGCCGCTGCCTGTCGTACAGCGACGGGCTCCAGCGGATCTGGTTGACCGCCGGGTTCTCCTCGGTCGCCTGGATCAGCTCGTCGAGCTGCGCGGTGGCGTAGTTGCTCACCCCCACCGCCCGGGTCAGGTTCTCGTCCCGGGCGGCCAGCAGCTCGCGCCACATCGGGATGCTGTCCGACGGCGACGACGGCGGCCAGTGGATCAGCCACAGGTCGACGTGGTCGGTGTCCAACGCCCGCAGACTCGCCTCGATCGTCTCGCGTTCCCGACCGACCCGGTCCGGCGGCAGTTTCGTGGTGATGAAGAGGTCCTCCCGGCGCAGTCCGCTCTCCCGGACCGCCCGACCCACCTCCGCCTCGTTGCCGTACATGGTGGCGGTGTCGATGTGCCGGTAACCGGCGTCCAGGGCGGCCAGCACGGCGTCGTACCCGGCCTGGCCGGTCGCCTGCCAGGTGCCGAAGCCGAGCAGCGGCATGCGTACGTCGCCGGGGAGCAGGGCGGTGGGTTGGTCGAGGTCCATGCCGACCGTTCTACCCCTGATCGGAGCGGACATGCCGGGTGAGCGGCGAACCCCGGCGAGCGGCGAACCCGGGCGGGTTCGTGCCGGCGAGCGGCGAACCCGGACGGATTGCCGGAGAATGCCGGTGTGCCGAGCACCGACCGGGCCGACGGCGAGGAGCATCGTGTACCTGACCCACCTGGAGTGTCCCCGCTGCGGCCGGGAGCACGACGCCGGCCGGCTCACCAACCTCTGTGACTGCGGCTCGCCGCTGCTGGCCCGCTACGACCTGCCGGCGGTGGCCGCCGCGGTGACCCCGGAGCGGTTCGGGTTACGCCCGGCCGACCTGTGGCGCTACCGGGAGGTGCTGCCGGTCGCCGACGAGCGGCACGTCACCACGTTGGGTGAGGGGTGGACGCCGCTGTGGCGTGCCCCGGCCTACGGCCACGAGATCGGCATCGACGACCTGATCGTCAAGGACGAGGGGTTGACCCCGACCGGGTCGTTCAAGGCGCGGGGTGCGGCCGTCGGCGTGAGCCGGGCCCGGGAGCTGGGCGTACGGCGGATCGCCATGCCCACCAACGGCAATGCCGGGGCCGCCTGGGCGACGTACGCGGCGCGGGCCGGAATGACCTCGACCATCGTGATGCCGCTGGACGCCCCGGCCATCTGCCGCCGCGAGTGCGTGGCCGCCGGAGCGGATCTGCGCCTGGTGGACGGGTTGATCGGCGACGCCGGGCGCTGGGTGGCCGAGCTGGTGGCCGGCGCGGACGGCGCGATCTTCGACGCCGGCACGCTGCGCGAGCCGTACCGGCTGGAGGGCAAGAAGACGATGGGATACGAGATCGTCGAGCAGCTCGGTTGGCAGGTGCCCGACGTGATCGTCTACCCGACCGGTGGCGGGGTGGGCCTGATCGGCATCCACAAGGCCCTGCACGAGCTGCGGGAGCTGGGCTGGGTGGGCGACAAACTGCCCCGGCTGGTGGCGGTGCAGTCGACCGGCTGTGCACCGATCGTCCGGGCGTTCGCCGCCGGCGAGGAACGGGCCCGGCCCTGGGTCGACGCGCACACGGTGGCGTTCGGGATCACCGTGCCGGCCCCGCTCGGCGACGAGCTGGTCCTGACCGCGCTGCGGGAGAGCAGTGGGACGGCACTCGCCGTCGACGACTCGGAGATCCTGGCCGACCTGCGGGAGTTCGCCGTCCGGGAGGGCCTGTTGCTCTGCCCGGAGGGAGCCGCCTGCCTGACCGCCGCCCGGCAGTTGCGGGCCGGCGGCTGGATCCGGGCCGGTGAGCGGGTGGTGGTGCTGAACACCGGTTCGGGGTTGAAGTACCCGGAGACGGTGGACGTCGCCGACGTACCCGTGCGGTGACTGTCGACGCCCCGCTGACCCGGTGGAACGCGCGGGATGGGTCCGTCGGTCGCCGCAGGGACCCCTGCCCACGCGCGGGGTGCGGGACAGGGGTCGCCGTCCGTACGGCGGCACGGGTCAGGACGTCGGCGGTTCGTCCCGGCCGGCTGCCTCCGCCGCGTCGGCCTCCTCCTTGGTCCGGTGCACCGCCTGGTCGGCGTGCTCCGGCGGGCCGTAGACGGTGTAGAGGACCAACGGGTTGGGGCCGGTGTTGACGAAGTTGTGCTTCGTCCCGGCCGGCACCACCACCAGGTCTCCCTGGGCTACCTCCCGGGTCTCCCCACCGACCCGGGCCTCGCCGGTGCCGCTGACGAAGGTCAGGATCTGGTCGATCCCGTCGTGCACCTCCTCGCCGATCTCACCGCCCGGCGGAATGGTCATGATCACCAATTGGGTCTGCTCGCCGGTCCAGAGCACCCGGCGGAAGTCCGGGCTCTTCTCGGCGACCGTCGCGATCGTGAAATGCTCCATGGCCCGTTCATACCCGCAACGGCAGCAGATCACGCCGGGACGTGCGGATGGTGGAATTCCCCACCCCGGTGAGGTTTGCGGGCCGCCGGAACGGGCAACAAGCGCTCCAAGGCCGGCGCGGCTACCGCCCCGGTCGAACCAGGTCCCCGCTGGCGTACCGCCGGATGGCTGCGATGGTGGGAGACGGTCGGAGCGCGGCGACGGACGACCAGCGGGTCGTACGGCGCCGTGCGCCCGTCTCCGCCCCCCGGTGGTGGCCGACGGCCCGGCCCCCGCCCAGGGCTAGCCTGCTGGGGTGGCCCGACTGCTGCTCGTCGAGGACGACCTGACCATCCGCACCCCGCTGGTCCGGGCGTTGCGCGACCGGGGGCACGCGGTGGCCGCCGCGTCGACCGCGATGGAGGGGCTGCGGCACACCCTCGACGACCGGCCCGACCTCGTCGTGCTCGACCTCGGGCTGCCCGACCTGGACGGCGGCGAGCTGTTGCGGATGTTGCGCGCGGTCAGCACCGTACCGGTGATCGTGGCGACCGCCCGGGACGACGAACGGGAGATCGTCCGGCTGCTCGACGCCGGTGCGGACGACTACGTGGTCAAACCGTTCACCGCCGTCCAGCTCGACGCCCGGGTCCGGGCGGTGCTGCGCCGGGGCGGTCCCGACCGGCCCGACGGCGAACCCGTGCTGGTGCTCGGCGGGCTGCGCGTCGACCCGCGCGCCCGACAGGTCACCCTGGACGACGTGCCGGTGGAGCTCACCCCACGCGAGTTCGACCTGCTGCACCACCTCGCCGCCCGGCCCGGCACTGTGGTGACCAAACGGGAGCTGCTCACCGAGGTCTGGCGGATTCCCTACGGCGGGGCGGACAAGACAGTCGACGTGCACCTGTCCTGGCTGCGCCGCAAGCTCGGGGAAAGCGCCCAACAGCCGCGCTACCTGCACACCGTCCGCGGGGTCGGGGTCCGGCTCACCCCGCCCGGCGACGACCACCCCGGGCCGGGCGACGAGCATCACGAGCCGGGCGACGACCACGGCGGGCACGGCGGCGACCGGGACGACGACTGAGCCGTGACCGGCCCGGCACCAGCGGTGTCGGGCCGGTCACCCGCTCACCGGCGGTTCAGCGGACGGTGCAGGTCAGCACCGTCGGGGGCTGGTTGTCGCCGGTGACGACCAACCCCCAACTGGTGGTCGCACCGGGGCTCAGGCTCCCGTTGTAGCTGGCGTTGGTCGCGGTGACCTGCCGGCCGGTCTGGCTGACCGTGGCGCTCCAGGACGAAGCGACCTGCTGGGCGCCGGCGAAGGTGAGCGCGGTGGTCCAGCCGGCGATGGCGGTGGCGCCGACGTTGCGGACGGTCACCTCGGCCTGGAAGCCACCCGACCAGGAGCCGGTCACCCGGTAGCCGGCCGAGCAGCCGGTCACCGGTGCCGGCGTGCCAGTAGGGGTGCCGGTCGGCGTGGCCGTCGGCGTCGCGGTGGGAGTGGCAGTCGGCGTGCCGGTCGGGGTCGCGGTGGGGGTGGCAGTCGGGGTGCCGGTCGGGGTCGGGGTGGGGCCGTCAGAGGTGGTGTAGTCGACCCGGGTGTACGCCGCCGAGCACGTCCCGCCGCAGGAGGCGGGCAGCGCGAACCGGTAGACCCGTCCGTCGTTGATCAGCGTGCCGGCCGCGTCGCGTACCCGGATCTGGAAGTCGGTGCCCCCGGCGGCGGTCGCCCCGATCAGGTAGGACTGCCCCATGTCGCTGTTCATGGTGGCGGCCGTCCACACCCCACCGGCCAGGTACTCCACCCCGTGGATGCCGTTGGCCAGGTGCGACACGGCAATCGCCGGCCAGTACCGCTGCGCGCCCTTCATGAAGCCGATCCGAATGTCGCCGGAGTAGTTCGGCGCGGGCACGAACGACCAGGAGACGTGCCTGTTGTTCCAGTGGTCGGGGTTCAGGTCCCCCACCGGCGTCCCGTTCCTGACGAACCGGTTGAGCGAGGCGGTGGAGAGGTCCAGGTGGTACGGATCGTCGCGGCACCAGGCGTTGCCGTCACCGCAACTGTCCGCCACCACCATGGTCAGGGTCGCGCCGTTGTAGGCGTCGGCGGCCCACGAGCCGTTGCGGCAGAACGGCTGGCCGGGCGCGCCGTCGTTGACGCCGGTGCACCGGTCGCCGATGGTGACCCGGACGAACCGACCGCAGTTGAGGCCGTTGTTCCACAGCCCGATCTTCGCCGCCTGGCTGGCCGGGATCGGCCGCATCGGGTAGGACGAGTAGTCGCCGGGCAGGTCGTAGGCGTTGAGCGCGACGAAGTCCGGCGCGTCCAACTCCGCCTGGGGCAGGCCGCAGCCGCCGTACGGGGCGCCGAGGGCGTCGAAGTGGGTGGCGTTGCCGGTGACCGGGGTGGTCGGCTCGGGTACCGCGCGGGCCCGGGCGGGCAGCGGAGCGGCAAGCAGTAGCACGGCGGCGGCGGTCAACGCCGCGAGCAGGCCGGCACGGTGACGTGACGATGTCATCAGGGGGTACGCCTTCCGGGCAGCATGGAGCGGGGACGGTGGTCTTCGGATGCCCTTCCACGCCCGGCGTACGCCCACCCATGGCATCACCGGCACCGACCACTGTCAATGCCCGATGTGGACCCACCACCGCTTTCCAGCGCAAGGATTGCGGTCAACCCCTGTGACGGTGGCGGTCGGCTCGGTAGATTGAGGTATGGTGCCCGCCCCCGGGGGTCGGGTGGCGGAACCGGTCTACCGCCCCGTCCTCACCAGTAGACGCGGTGAGCTGGAGGCGCTGGTTCATCTGGACAGCGCCACGGCTCCCCTGGTCGCCCCGGTCCTCCACGTGTCCCCGACCGACACCGGCCTGCTCGGCCTACCCGGCCTGCTCGGCCGGCTGCCCGCCGGATTGGTGCCGGCCGTCGACGTCTGCGCGCTTCCCGACGGCCCGGACGGCGAGCTGGCCCGGTGGGGCGTACCGGTGCTGCCGGTGATCGGGTTGAGTTGCGGCGACCGGCGGTTGGCGGAGCACGGTGCGGCTTGTCGCGCGTACGACCGGGGGGCGGTGGTCCGACTACGGGTCGGCCGGGACCGGGCCGGTCCGGACGCCACCACGACGGCGGTGGAGCGGGTGTGGCGGCGGGCCGGGCTGGTCCCGGAGCAGTGCGATCTGCTGGTCGACGCCGGTGACGTGTGCTGTGCCGCCGACCTGCGGGTGGCCGAGCCCCGGGTGCGCCGGCTGGTGGACTGGGCCTGCCGGCACGCCTGGCGCACGGTGACCGTGGCTTCCGGCGGGATGCCGCCGTCGCTGTCCCGGCTGCGGATCGACGAGCCGATCCGGGTGGACCGGTGGGACTGGCTGTTCTGGCGTCGGCTGGCCGACCTGGGGGTGGGCTACGGCGACTACGGGGTGGTCCCCGCCCCACCGGGCGACGCCGAGCCGGGCGACCGGCTGCCCACGGTGCGGTACACCGCCGAGGACGGGTGGTGGATCTACCGCTGGTCGCGGCGGGGCGGCCGGGGCGACGAACGGTTCGCCGACCTGTGCCGCACGCTGGTCACCGCACCACACTGGCCGCCCGCCGGGGCGGACTTCTCCTGGGGTGACCACGAGTTGTTGCGACGGGCCCGCCGGGTGACCGGCGCGGGCTCACCGGCGAACTGGACGGCGTGGAGCACGTCGCACCACCTGGCGCACGTGCTGGCGGCGTTGACCGGACCGGTCGACAGGCGTCGTCCGGGCCCGTCACCGGGCGGCGAGGACGGGTTCACCCGCCCGCACCGGGGCGGCGAGCACCGGTGGTCCCGCTGAAGGGGTCACTCCTGCTCGGTGAAGCCGAACTGCACCACGCCCTCGTCGTCGACGGAGGCGTCCACCGAGGTGTCGTTGAGCAGTTCGGCGGCCTCCGGGTCGAGGAAGATGCGGGCCCCCTCGGTGTCGACGACCTGGTCGCCCTGCGCCGGCACGGGCACCAGCTCGATGGTGAGCGCGCCGGCCTCGGTGTCGGCGGCGATCCGCAGCCCACCGTCCTGGGCGACGTCCTGCTGGGCTGCGAGGTCACGGATCACGAGCACGGCGTTGTCGGTCATGGTGAGCATGATGGGACTCCTCGGGATTCTCGGGATCGGAACGTCGCGCGACGACAGCTGCGCGCTCCCTGCGGCGAACCGGTGCTCGCCGGGCGATACGGGGCGGCTTCGCGCGGCCCCTCCCCACCCACCGTGCCCGCTGCCCGGGGGTTCGTCAAATAGAGCGGGGTCTGTCGACCCGCGCACCGGACATTCCCGTTTCCGCTTCCCGGCGCCTCGATCCTTCCTACGCTGAGCGCATGGACGCTGCCAGGAGGTACGCCGCCGAACTGCTCGGCACCCTCATGCTGGTCTTCATCGGGGTAGGCAGCGCGGTCTTCGCCCAGGTGCAGGGCGGAGTGGTGGTCGTGGCGCTGGCCTTCGGGTTCGTCCTGCTGGCACTGGTGTACACGCTCGGCCCCCTCTCCGGCAGCCACCTCAATCCGGCGGTGACGCTCGGGGTGCTGCTCTCCGGCAAGATCTCCCTGATCGGCGCGGTGGCGTACTGGATCGCGCAGTTCGTGGGGGCGACGGTGGCCGGCTTCGCCCTCTGGGGGCTGGTCCGCTGGGGCGGCGTGGCGGACCAGACCGGGGTGCTGGGCACCAACGGCTACGGGGTGCACGTCAACCGGGGCGGCGCGGCGGTACTGGAGGTCATCCTGACGTTCCTGTTCGTGCTGGTGGTGCTGGTGGTGACGAGTCGGGTCGAGCACGCCGGTTTCGCCGGCCTGGCGATCGGGTCGGCGCTGGCGGCGGTGCTCCTGGTGGGGCTCACCCTGGACGGCACCTCGGTCAACCCGGCCCGGTCGTTCGGCCCGGCCGTGTTCGAGGGCGGCACGGCGCTGCGGCAACTGTGGGTGTTCATCGTCTTCCCACTGCTCGGCGGGGCACTGGCCGCGCTGGTCGCCCCCCTGCTGCTGAAGCAGAGCCCACGTTTCCGGGGCGAACCCGAGGCGCCCGAACCGGCCGCGCCGACCCCCACCTGACCGCGACCGGCCCGACCGCGCGGGACCACCCCGGCATGAGAAGAAAACCTACGGTGTCGAGGCTTGCCTGACGGAAATCTTCGTGACAGCGTCACCGCATGCATCGTCGTCTCTTTTCCCGGACGCTCGCGCTGGTGGCGCTGGTCGCCACCGTGGCTGCCGCCGGTGCGCTCCCGGCCACCGCCGAGTCGCCCACCCCGGCGGCCACCCGGCTGCGCGCCACCATCGACGCCGTCCTCGCCGACGCCCGGCTCACCGGGGCGCAGGCCGGGGTGGTCGTGATGGACACCAGCACCGGTCAGACCCTCTACGACCGCAACGGCGACCACCGGCTGGTGCCGGCCTCCAACACCAAGCTGCTGACCTCGACGGCGGCCCTGGCGCTGCTCGGCCCCGGGCACCGGTTCGGCACCGACGTGCTCACCGACGGCCGACGCCGGGCCGGGCTCGTCTCCGGCAACCTCTACCTGCGCGGCGGCGGCGACCCGACGATGCTGGCCGCCGACTACGACGCACTGGCCGCGCAGGTCGCCGCCGACGGGGTACGCATGGTGACCGGTCAGCTGGTCGCCGACGACACCCGTTACGACGACACCCGGCTCGGCACGCAGTGGGCCTGGGACGACGAGTCGTACTACTACGAAGCGCAGGTCTCCGCGTTGACCGTGGCACCGGACACCGACTACGACGCGGGCACCGTGATCGTGCGGGCCGCCCCGGCGGGCACGGTCGGGGCGAAGCCGGTGGTCACCATGACCCCGCCCAACGGGTACCTGCGGATCGACAACCGGGCCGAGACGGTCGCCGACGGCGAGACGACGCTGTCGTTCGAGCGGACGCACGGCGGCAACACCATCGTGGTCACCGGCCGGATCGCGGTCGGCGGGGCACCGGCCAGCGACTGGATGACCGTCTGGGAGCCCACCGGCTACGCCGCCGCCGTCTTCCGCGACGCGCTGCGCCGGCACGGGGTACGGGTGCTCGGCCGGACCGTGCCCGGCCGGGCCACCCCGGCGGACGCCACGCCGGTGGCCCGGCACGACTCGATGCCCCTGGCCGAGCTGATGGTGCCCTTCCTCAAGTTGTCCAACAACGGGCACGCCGAGGTGCTGACCAAGGAGATCGGGCGGGTCGTCTCCGGCTCCGGCAGCTGGCCGGCGGGGCTCACCGCGATCAGCGAGTACGTCGCCGACACCGGAGTGGACACCGGCGTCCTACGCCAACTCGACGGCTCCGGGCTGTCCCGACGCAACCTGATCCCGCCCGGCGAGTTCGTCGCCCTGCTCGCCGCCGTCCGCCGGGAACCCTGGTTCGACACCTGGTACGCGGCCCTGCCGATCGCCGGCAACGCCGACCGGATGGTCGGTGGCACCCTACGCAGCCGGATGCGCGGCACGGCGGCGGCGGACAACGTGCACGCCAAGACCGGCAGCCTGACCGGGGTGTCCGGTCTCTCCGGCTACGTCACCGACGCCGACGGCCGGGTGCTGGCCTTCTCGGTGGTGTTCAACAACCACCTCACCTCGTCGGTCAAGGAGCTGGAGGACCAGATCGCCATCGCGTTGGCCAGCTACCGCGCGGGGGACGGCGGATCGGCGCGGGCGACGCCGCCGGTGGCCCCGGAGGCACCACGGATACCCGAGGGTCGGGAGTGTTCCTGGGTCAAGCCGATCGTCTGCTGACCCCGCCCGGCCCCGGACGAACCGGTCCGGACGCCGTCCGGACCGGCCCCAGCCCGGACGGCCACCCGGACCGGCCCGGTGCCGGGCGCGGCGGGTCAGCGCCGGTGCAGCACCACCACCGGGATCTCCCGGTCGGTCCGGTCCTGGTACTCGTCGTACGCCGGCCAGATGGCGATCATCGTCGGCCACATCCGGGCCCGCTCCGCCGGCTCGGCGGTGCGCGCCCGGACGGTGAACGTCTCCGCGCCGACCTGCACCTCCGCCTCGGGATCCTCAAGCAGGTTGAGGTACCACGCGGGGTGTTGGGGCGCACCGCCCTGGGAGGCGACGACCAGGTAGTCGTCGCCGTCCCGGCCGTAGATGAGGGCGGTGCGGCGCAGTTTGCCACTGCGTCGTCCCCGGGTGGTCAGCAGCAGCGTGAAGACGCCCGGTTGCCACTCGTGCCCCTCGACGCCGCCGGTCGCGACGTACCGCCGGATGTGGTCGGCAACCCAACCCTCGGGGCTGTCCAGCACCTGCTCGTCGGTCGACATCTGGGCCTCCGGATAGCTCGTGGGCATCGACCCGGCCACGCTATCCCGGCATCGGCCCGTACGGCGGCAAACGACTCAACGTACCGCTGCCGCCTGGAGGTTCACGTTTCCGCAGCTGCTGTTGAAGGTCCCCTCGACGGTCCAGCGGATCAGCAGCTTCGCGCCCTGCGGGGCGCTGAACCGGATGACGAACTGGGTGGTGTGGGTGGTGTGCGGATCCTCCAGCCGCAGGGTGCGGGTCGGACCGCCGGTGGAGAGCCGCACGTCCAACCGGCCCCGGGCCATCCACAGCCCGGCGAAGAGCTGCACCGTGCGCGGTTCGCCGCTGCCCGTCACCGCCAGCGCGAAGCCGTTGCCGACCCCGCAGACGAACACGCCGGTGCCGGTGGCACCGACGGCCGGCACCGGCGTGCCGTCGCGCCAGCCGAACAGCTCGGGGTTGGTGTCGTACCGGTCACGTGCGCCCCGGCCGCCCTCGTCCCGGATCTCCCCGGTGCCGCCGCTCCTGCGGATCAGAGTCTCCGGCCGGTTGAGCCCCCAGTGCACCCAGTCCCGCGCGCCCAGCCCGGTCAGGTCCACCTCGGCGGGCACCTCGGCCCGGGAGACGCTGAGCGTCGGCGCGGCCGGTGGCGACGAGGCCGCCGGGGTGACGGTGGGTGACGGTGGAACGGTCGGCGGCGGGGTCCGCTCCCGGGGCTGCAACCCGGGCGTGGCGATCCCGGTCTCGGCCGGTTCGCCCAACCCCACCACGCCGGTCGGATAGCCGGCCGGGGTGGGTGCACCGGCCGGCAGCACCACATCGGGCTCCGGCGGGCCCGGATCCGGCCCCAGGTACGTCACCAGCACGGCGAGGCAGGCCAGGGCGGCCACCGCCTCGATCGCCCAGCGGCGACGTTGCCGACGTCGGGCCTCCCGCCGCTGCGCGCTGCGCGTCGTCGGGCCCGGCCCGATCCGCCAGGTCTCTTGGTCGTTCACGTATGTCCCACTCCCCAGCCCGACGCCCGCGACCGGTCGGGGAGGGGGTGCGGTCGCGGCGTGAGCGTTCTCACGTTTTCATTCCAGGGCCGGGATGCGCCATATGCCAGCGGGTGGGCGTTTCCAGTTTGTTACCAACTGGGGCCGGTGGAAAGTTTCCTGCCTATTGTCGAACTCCAGCTCAGCGCCATGATCTCAGAAAGATCGACCAGTCAGCGAATCTCGAAACCCAGCGCCTGTGCCAGCACCATCGCCTGCTCCGGGTCGATCACCGCGCCGGCCCGCTCGACCGCTGTCGGGTCCAGCGCGGTGAGGTCGCTGCCCCGCAGATCGGCCCCGGTGAGACGCACCGCGTGCAACTGGGCGGCCGAGAGGTCCACCCGGGTCAGGGTGGCGCCGGTGAGGTTCGCCCCGGTCAGGTCGGCCTCGCGCATCCGTACGTCGCCGAACTGCGCGCCGCGCAGGTCGGCCCCGGGTAGCGCGACGAACGACCAGTCACCGCCCGACACCCGCAGCGGACGCAGCTCGCACTCGTCGAAGGTGCTGCCCACCAGCTTGCAGCCGGTGAACTCGGCCTCGAACAGGTTGCACCGGCGGAACCCGCAGCGGACGAAGGCCGAGTCGATGTGCCGGGAGGCGTTGAACGACACCCCACCGAAGGAGCACTCGGTGAACGAGGCGCCCCGGCTGACCGCCTCGGTCAGGTCGACGTCGACGAAGACGCAACGGACGAAGTGCCTGTCGACCAGCTCCTCGGCGTACCAGTCGGCGTGGCGGAACGTCTCGTCCTCGGTGGTCTCCGGCATCGCCCCACCCTATGTGCGGGCACCGACACCGTCGGCGGACCTTCCGCCTGGCGCGTACCGGCTAGTAGTTTCGGCGGGGTGAACGTGGCACGCAGCACCGACCCGGACCGTATCGGCTTCGACCCGGCCCGGCTGGCCCGGATCGACGAACACTTCGGCCGGTACGTCGACGACGGGCGGCTGGCCGGCTGGCAGATCGTGGTCACCCGGCGCGGCGAGGTCGCGCACTCCTCGGTCCACGGGCTGCGCGACGTGGAGGCGGGCACCCCGGTCGAGCCGGACACCATCTGGCGGATCTACTCGATGACCAAACCGATCACCTCGGTCGCGGCGATGATGCTGTGGGAGGAGGGCCGGTTCGAGCTGACCGACCCGATCAGCCGCTGGCTGCCGGAGTTCGCCGACGTCCGGGTCTTCGACAAGGGGTCGGCGCTCAAGCCGTACACCGTGCCGGCGGTCGAGCCGATCCGGGTCTGGCACCTGCTCACCCACACCGCCGGGCTGACCTACGGGTTCGCGCAGACCTCGGTGGTCGACGCGCTCTACCGGGCCGCCGGCTACGACCTCGGCGTCCCGCCGGGGCTGGACCTGGCCGGAGCCAGCGCCGGGATGGCGAAGCTGCCGCTGCTGTTCCAACCGGGCACCGGCTGGAACTACGGCGTCTCCACCGACGTGCTCGGCCGGCTCGTCGAGGTGGTCTCCGGGCAGAGCCTGGCCGACTTCCTCACCGACCGCATCCTCACCCCGCTGGGCATGACCGACACCGGATTCTGGGTCGACCAGGCGGACGCCAAGCGGCTCGCCGCCCTCTACACCCCGCACCCCGGCACCGGCCGGGTGGTCCGCGCCGACCGGCTCGGCGCCGCCGCGCTGGCCCGGCCGGAGTGCTTCTCCGGCGGGGGCGGCCTGGTCTCCACGGCCGCCGACTACCACCGGTTCACCCAGCTGCTGCTGCGCGGCGGCGAGCTGGACGGGGTACGCCTGCTCGGGCCCCGGACGGTGCGCTACATGACCCGCAACCACCTGCCCGGCGGCGGCGACCTGGCGGCGTTGGAGCCGCAGGGGTTCGCCGAGACGGTGCTGGACGGCATCGGGTTCGGGCTGGGCTTCGCAGTGGTGCAGGATCCGGTGCCGGCCAAGGTGCCGAGCAGCGTCGGCGAGTACTACTGGGGCGGGTTGGCCAGCACCGCGTTCTGGGTCGACCCGGTCGAGGAGATCACCGCGCTGCTGTTCACCCAGCTGATGCCGTCGAGCACCTACCCGCTGCGCTCCCAGCTGCGCCAACTCGTCTACGCGGCCCTGGTCGGCTGAGCCGGGCCGACGTAACGACTGCCCGCGTCCGGCCCGGCCAGGGGTCAGTCGGCGAGCCGGGCCGGGAAACCGCCGGTGGCGATCGGACCCCAGCCCTCGACGGTGATCCGGATCAACGACTTGCCCTGCGCCGTCATGGCCGCCCGGTACTCGTCCCAGTCCGGGTGCTCCCCGGAGATGCTGCGGAAGTACTCCACAAGCGGTTCCAGCGCCTCGGGCAGGTCGAGCACCTCGGCCACCCCGTCGACCTGCACCCAGGGGCCGTCCCAGTCGTCGGAGAGCACACAGGCGGAGACCCGTGGATCACGGCGGATGTTGGCGGCCTTGGCCCGTTCCGGGTAGGTGGAGATCACCAACCGACCGGCGGCGTCGACCCCGCAGGCGACCGGGGAGGACTGCGGACGGCCGTCCGCCCGGGTGGTCATCAGCAGGACCCGGTGCCGGGGGCGGACGAACTCGATCAGGGCGTCCCGGTCGACCCGGGTGGTGGTTGCGACGCTGCGTGCCATCCCCCGGTTCTACCAGGCCCGTCGGCCGGCGACGCGGCCGGCGTCAGCCGGACCGGCCGCCGACCCGGCCCGGCGCGGGCTGGGCGGGGACCCGGGGCCGGGCGGTGGGCCGCCAGGCGCGGCCGTTGGCATAGATCACCCGGAAACCGAGATACGCCGCGAGCGGCGCCCAGTGCGCCGAGCCCATCCGCAGCTCGGCGGCGTTGTGCCGCTGGCCGTTGGCGAGCACGTCGAGCAGCACGGTCTCGAAGGCGGCCGACTCGACCCAGTCGACCTCGCGGGTGAACCCGCAGATCAGGGCCGCCCCGGTGACGTCGAGGAAGTCACGAAGCGTGGCGTCGGAGGCGCGCAGCACCGAGCAGCTGCCGAAGTAGAGCCGCCGGCCCTCGCCCCGGCCGGCCATCCGCTCGGCGACGTCGGCCAGCTCGACGGAGTCCCAGTCGGTGAGGCAGAGCCGGCTGGGCTCACCGTGCATGGCGAAGAAACCGACCCGGTGGTCGGCGTACTGCTTGAGCAGCCACCGGTCGAGGAAGTAGAACAGCTCGTCGCGGGTGGCGGCGTCCTTGTGGATGTAGCGGATGCGACCGAGCCGTTCGAGCAGTTCGAGGGTGGGCAGCACGGACCCGCGCTCGTTGAGGTCACGGTGCCACTGCCCCTCGACGCAGAAGACCCCACCACGCGCCACGTGCACCTCCCCGACCCCGGCGGCCGGGACGACGTTACCGGGTCCGGGTCTCGAAACCACACCACCCTCGGTGACTGGTTCATCCATATAGGCGGCTTTTCGAGAGCATAGGGGGGTCCCGCGCTTTCCGTCCGTAGTGGTATGGCCTGACCGAATCGCAATTCCTCGCAATTCACAGGCGGCACCCAGCTATCGCCAACTGTGAGGACAATTCTCCTTTATCGCCACGAATCAGCTGGCCAGCTGTCAGGGTGAAAGTCGCAGGACGTCCCGGGCGATGCCCTGTTGACCACCCCATTCACGTCCAATCGGGAGGACTTCTGTGCGCCAGAACACTGTGAAGCGGGCACTCGTCGCGTTCGCCCTGGCCCTGCCGGGAGCCGCGATCGCCACGGTGGTCGCCGCGCCAGCGGCCCACGCCGACGGCTGCTACACCTGGAAACGCGACCTCTACCAGGGACGCTCCGGCGACGACGTCCGCCAGTTGCAGATCCGGGTCGCCGGGTGGGCGGCCCGGGGGGCGATCGTCCGGATCGACGGGGACTTCGGCCCCGAGACCGCCGCCGCGGTCAAGCGCTTCCAGACCGCGTACGGGCTGCGCAGCGACGGCATCGCCGGCCGGCAGACCTTCGCCAAGATCTACCAGTTGCAGGACGACGACTGCACGCCGGCCCACTTCAGCTACCGCGAACTGGACGACGGCTGCGGCAGGGGCGGCTGGAGCGGCGGCCCGCTCTCGGCCACCGACACCAAGGCCACCGCGGTGCGCACCATGTGGAAACTGGAGGCGCTGCGACGCGGCCTGGGCGACAAGCCGCTCAACGTCACCAGCGGCTTCCGCGACAAAAGCTGCAACAAGCAGGTCGGCGGGGCGTCGGACAGCCAGCACCTCTACGGCAACGCCGCCGACCTGACCTCGGGCAGCAGGTCACTCTGCGAGGTCGCCCGCGCCTCCCGCGACCACGGGTTCAGCGGCATCTACGGTCCCGGCTACCCCGGTCACGACAACCACGTCCACGTGGACTCCCGGCGGGAGAACAACCGGGACACCTCGGCGAACCGCACCAGCTGGGCGGCGCCGGACTGCGGCGTCAGCCGCTGACCGACGCCCGGAAGGCACCGGCCCGGCTGGCCGGGCGAAGGGACACCAGCCCGACTGGCACGGGCGGGAGGAAGCCGGCCCGGCCCCACGGGATCATCGGGGCCGGGCCGGCGTCGGGCACCCGGAGGGAGCCGAGCGGGCGTACCCCGCTCAGCTCGCCCGGGGCCAGCGCGGCGCGGCGGCGGGGGGCGCCACCGGCCGGCCGGGAACGCCGGCGCGCACCGCGGGCCGCATCCCCGCAGCGGCGGGCCGGGCCCCGGGCGTGCCGGGCCTACCGACCTGCCCCCGGGTCGGGTAGCCGGCGGTCGGGGCGGGCCGCGCGGGCGTCGCACCGGCCCGGGGCGTGGTGTACGTGAACGGGAAGGGCACGTGCACGAACGGGTTTCCGTGCCGGATCAGCGCGTCGATCTGACGGTCGTTCAGCCCGTGGTTCTCCAGCACCCGCCGCCCCCAGCGGTGCAGCCGGCACGGGTACGACGCGCCGTCGTTGCGGCACAACGGCCCGGTGGGCCACTCCTCGGCGGCGTGCACCACCACCGCTCGCACCGCGAGCCGGACGTCCTCGGGTGTCAACGAGGCGGGCACCGGCACCTCGCCCAGAACCTGATCGATGGGGTCCGTCGACTGCTCACCAACTCGCACGGCAGGCCTCCCGCAGCTCGGCAGCGATTGCAGCCGAATCGCCGCAACGCATCCTCGCGCAGTGGTACGGGCGGTGAGCGGCGACGGTTCAATCCCCCCAGGCAGTGAGCAGATCGTCCGGGGTCAACACCCGCGCGCCGTCCACCACACCACCGGCTCGGGCGACCGCCACCAGCGGCACCTGTTCGTCCGCTCCGGGCAGCCGGGACCGGTACAGGACGAGCCGGCCTCAGACCAGGCCCGCATCGTGGACCAGCAGCGCCACCTGGACCCGGTTGTTAAGCGCCAGCTTGGTCAGCAGCCGCGACACGTACGCCTTCACCGTCGCCACGCTCATGAACAGCTCCGCCGAGATCTCCGCGTTGGTCCGGCCGTGGCCGAGCGCCACCGCGACCTCCCGTTCCCGCGCGGTGAGCCCGGCCAGCAGCCGCAGCGCCCGGTCCCGGCGCGGGTCCGGCCCCGGCGTCGGCCCGGTCAGGTGGCTGATCAGCTGCCTGGTGACCGTCGGGGACAGGGTCGCCTCGCCGGCCGCCACCCGACGCACCGCCTGGACGATCTCCGCAGGCGGGGTGTCCTTGAGCAGGAACCCGCCCGCCCCGGCCCGCAATGCGCGCAGCACCTGCTCGTCGGCGTCGAAGGTGGTCAGCACCAGCACCTCCGGCGGGTGCGGCAGCGCCCGCAGCGCCTCGGTGGCGGCCAACCCGTCCACCCGGGGCATCCGGATGTCCATCAGCACCACGTCCGGCGCGCACCCGGCCACGGCGGCGGGCACCTCGTCACCGTCGGCCGCCTCCCCCACCACCCGGACGTCCGGCACGCCGCCGAGGATCATCGACAATCCGGCGCGCACCAGCGCGTCGTCGTCGACGATCAACACCCGCACCGGGGCTCCGGCGTCTCCGGCCGGCACGCCGGTCACCTGGCACCGCGCCGGGAGCGGACGGCCCGGCGACTCATGCCGGCCACGGCAGTCGGGCGGCGAGCCGGAAGTCGCCTGTCGCGTCGTCCCGGCCGTGCGTCAGCCGGCCACCGGCCAGGGTGACCCGCTCGGCGATGCCGACCAGCCCGGTCCCGGCACCCGGCAGGACCGGACCGGGTGCGCCCACCGGCCACGGGTTGCGGAGCTGGACGAACAACTCCCGCCCCGGGCCACCGGCCAGCCGGACGTCGACCGCCGCGCCGGGGGCGTGCTTGCGCGCGTTGGTCAGCCCCTCCTGCACGATCCGGTACGCGCTGCGCCCCACCGCCGCCGGGACCTCCGCCGGGTCGGTGACCTCGTCGACCAGGGTGACCCGTACCCCGGCGGCCCGGGACTCGGCGATCAGCGCGGGCACGTCGGCGAGGGTGGGTTGGGGGCGTTCCGGGGCGGCGTCGCCGCCTGCGGCGTCGGCGCGGAGCACCCCGATCACCTCGCGCAGGTCCTGGAGGGCGGCGTGGGCGCTGCCCCGGATCACCCCGGCCGCCCGGGCCACCTCCTGCGGCGGCGCGTCCGGGCGGAACTCCAACGCCCCGGCGTGCAGGCTGAGCAGCGAGATCCGGTGCGCCAGCACGTCGTGCATCTCCCGGGCGATCCGGGTGCGTTCCAACTGGCGGGCCTGGTCGACGCGGAGCTGCTGCTCGGCCTCGGCCCGGTGAGCGCGGTCGCGCAGCGACAGCACCAGCTGCCGGCGGGCCCGGACGAACATCGCCCAGGCCACCACGATGCCGATGAACATCACCGTCCAGGCCACCGTTCCCCAGTAGGGCAACGTCGGATCGGGGCGGACCACGGTGTAGAGCGGAACCGTCAGCAGGTGGAAGCCGACGAGCGCCGCGCCGATCGGCAGCGGCCGGTGGACCAGCACGGTGAACACCACGACCAGCAGCGCCACCCCGGCGGTCACCGAGAACAGGGCCAGCGGCAGGCCGGCCACGGCCAACCCCACCGGCCAGCGCCGGCGCAGCCAGAGCGCCACACAGTAGGCCAGACCCGCCGCCAGGTCGGCCCCGACCACCCAGGACGGGCCGGCGTTGTGGGCGAACTGCGGATCGGGGGACACCGCGTCGCCGAACGCCACGAGCGCCCAGCCGAGGGCGAGCAGGAAGGCCACCACGTCGACCAGCCAGTCCCGGGGCGTACGCCGGGGGGCCCTCGTCTCGGGCGTCAGCGCCCCCGGCAACAACCAGGGATGATCAGGTACGACGGCAGCACTCACCCACCCATGCTAGAAACCCGGCAGGCGTCACGGACACCAACCAAAGTCGAGGTCTGTGGGTAGACCGAGGTAGGGGTGGCCCTCGACCGCCGGCCGCAGCGCCCGGCCAGGTGGCTGCGACAGGCTCGACGGCATGATCGCAGTTGACCACCTCACCAAGCGGTACGGCCCGCACGCCGCCGTCGACGACGTCTCCTTCCGCTGCGAACCCGGCACGGTGACCGGTTTCCTCGGCCCGAACGGTGCCGGCAAGTCCACCACCATGCGGATGCTCTGCGGGCTCACCCGCCCGAGCTCCGGCACCGCCACCGTCGCCGGTCAGCCCTACCGGGAGCTGCCCAACCCGGGCCGGGAGGTGGGTGTGCTGCTGGACGCCTCGGCCCAGCACGTCGGGCGCAGCGGGCGGGAGACGCTGACCCTGGCCGCCCGGACCATGGGCGTGGCCGCCGCACAGGTGCCCGCCGTCCTCGACCGGGTGGGCCTGAACCCGGTGGCGGCGAAGCGGCGGGTCGGGGCGTACTCGCTGGGGATGCGGCAGCGGCTCGGCCTGGCGCTGGCGCTGCTGGGTGAGCCCCGGGTGCTGGTCCTCGACGAGCCGGCCAACGGCCTGGACCCGGAGGGGATCTTCTGGATGCGCGGGTTGCTGCGCGACTTCGCCGACCGGGGCGGAACCGTGCTGCTCTCCTCCCACCTGTTGCGGGAGGTGGAGGCGGTCGCCGACCGGCTGGTGGTGATCGGCGGCGGCCGGGTGGTCGCCCAGGGCGGCAAGGACGAGTTGCTGGCCGGCGCCGGCACCCTGGTCCGGGCCCGCGACCCGCACGCTTTGCGGCTCACCCTCGACCGGGCCGGGCTGGACGCCACCGGCAGCGCCGACGGCGGGTGCGTGGTCCGCGCCGAACCCGACGCCGTCGGGCAGGCCGCCGCCGACGCCGGGCTGGTCCTGACCGAGCTGCGGCCGGCCGGCGGCGGTGGCCTGGAACAGCTCTTCCTCACCCTGACCGCCGGCGCGAGCACCAAGGAGGCCGTGCAGTGACCACCGTGACGACCACTCCCCCCGCCACCGCCCGGGAAGCGATCCCCGGACCGTCCCTGACCCGGCTGGTCGGGGTGGAGCTGCGCAAGCTCGGCGACACCCGGGCCGGCCGCTGGCTGCTGGCCTCGATCGGGCTGATCGCCGCCGCGATCGTCGCGCTGCAACTGCGTTTCGTCGACGACGCCGCACAGACCTTCACCAATTTCTTCACCGCGTCACTGGCGCCGGTGGCGCTGCTGCTGCCGGTGCTGGGCATCCTGTCGATCACGGCCGAGTGGTCCCAGCGCACCGCGCTGACCACGTTCGCCCTGGTGCCACGCCGGGAACGGGTGGTGCTCGCCAAGCTCGTCGCCGTGCTGCTCGCCGCGCTGGCGTCGGTGCTGGTGAGTCTGGCCGTCGCCGCCGCCGGCACCCTGCTGGCCGGGGTCACCGGCGGGGCGGGGAGCTGGGACTTCGACTGGACGGTGGCCGGGCACGCCGCCGTGTTCCAGGCCATCAACGTGCTGATCGGCGCGGGTTTCGGGTTGCTGCTGCTCAACACCCCGCTGGCGATCGTCACCTCGCTGCTGCTGCCGACGGTGTGGGGCATCCTCTCCGCGATGATCTCGGCGCTGCACGGCCCGGCCCGCTGGCTGGACACCTCGGTCACCATGGAACCGCTGCTCGGCCCGGACGTGAGCGCCGGGCAGTGGGGCCGGCTCGGGGTCTCCCTGCTGGTCTGGGTGGCCGCCCCGCTCGCTGCCGGGCTGGTGCACACGCTGCGGCGGGAGGTGCACTGACGATGCGGGCGCGGGAGCCGGGGGCCGCCACCAGGGTCGGTGGTGACGTCGGGGAACTGGTGGTGCTGTGGGTCGGCTTCCCGCTGCTGGGCGCCGCCGTGGGCGGGCTGCTGCCGCTGGTCGCCGACTGGGTGGCCGGGCTGCCCTGGGCCCCGGTGCAGGGCTGGTTCGAGCTGGTCGCCGGGCTGCCGTACCGGCGGGCGCTGGTCGGGGGCGTGCTGCTCGGCGTGCTGGCCGGGCTGCTCGTCGCCCACGTCGGCACCCGGGAACGGTTGATCGTCACGGTGGACCGGGGCGGGGCCCGGCTGCGCCGCGACGGCGTCGACCGCGACCTGCCCCGCAGGTCCGTCACCGCCGTCTTCACCGACGGCAGGGAACTGGTGCTGCTCGGTCCGGCCGGTGCGGAACTGGCCCGGGAACGGTCCGACCTGAGCCGGCGGCGGCTGCGGGACGCCTTCCGCGAGCACGGCTGGTCGTGGCAGGACGCCGACCCGCACCGGGAGGCGTACCGACGGTGGGTGGCGGGGCTGCCCGACCTGCCGCCGGGGGCGGACCCGCTGCTGTGCGCCAGGCAACGGGCCGTCGACGCCGACCGGCAGCGCGACGCCCGGGAGCTGCGCGGTGAGCTGGCCCGGCTCGGGGTGGTCGTCCGGGACGAGGACAAACGGCAGTACTGGCGGACCGTTCCGCTTCCCCGGGAGGAAAAGCCGGACGGGCGGTAGCGTTGCGGTGGAGGAGATCCCTCGGAACCGGGAGCGTGCCCCATGACCGAGCAGCAGCCGTACCGGGTGCTGGACCAGCACCCCGGCTTCGAGCTGCGCCGGTACCCGGCCCACCTGGTCGCCGAGCTGCGGATCGACGGTGGTTTCGCCGCCGCCGGCAACGCCGCGTTCCGGCCCCTGGCGGCGTACCTGTCCGGGGCCAACCGGTCCCGACGGCGGGTCGGGACGACCGGGCCGGTGGTGTCGGAGGCGGCCGGGTCCGAGCGGATCGCGATGACCGCGCCCGTGGTCCAGGAGGAGGGCGACCGGCCCCGGACCTGGCGGGTGTGGTTCGTGCTGCCGGCGCGGCTCACCCCGGCCACCGTGCCCGAGCCGACGGACCCCCGGATCACCGTCCGGGAGATCCCGGAGCAGCTCGCGGCGGCGGTCCGGTTCGCCGGGCGGTGGACCGACCAGGCGTTCGAGCAGCGGGCCACCGCGCTGGGCCGGGCGGTCACCGACGCCGGCCTCACCCCGTCGGGGGCGATCCGGTACGCCCGTTTCGACCCGCCGTGGAAGCCGTGGTTCCTGCGCCACAACGAGGTGGTGCTGCCGGTCGTCGAGTGAGCGCCGCCGCGTGCCTCCGACCGCTGTCGCGTCGTTGGCGATTGTGTATCCGCCCCGCAGGGAGTATCAACCAAGGTGGATATCTGCCGGCGGAAGGGGACGACGATGGCCTCCACAGTCGACCGCGGTGGGATCTTCCGCCGCAAGCCGGTCGAGGAGATCGCCGACGAGACCGGGTCGGGGCTGTCCCGCTCGCTGGGGTTGTGGCAGCTCACCGCGATCGGCGTCGGCGGCATCATCGGCGCCGGCATCTTCGCCCTGGCCGGGGCGGTCGCCAACGAGACCGCCGGGCCGGCCGTCCTGGTGTCGTTCCTGATCGCCGGCCTGGCCAGCGCGGCGGCGGCCCTGTCGTACGCCGAGTTCGCCGGCATGATCCCCAAGGCCGGCTCGGCCTACACCTACGGTTACGCGGTGCTCGGCGAGGCGGTGGGCTGGTTCATCGGCTGGGACCTGCTGCTGGAGTACACCGCGATCGTGGCGGTGGTGGCGATCGGCATCTCCGGCTACTTCGGTTTCCTCGTCGGTCAGCTCGGCGTCGACCTGCCGGCCTGGATGCTGGGCGCCCCGGGCACCGGCGACGGGCACGTGGTGGACCTGTTCGCGGTGCTGCTCTGCCTGCTGATCGCCTTCCTGCTGACGTTGGGCATCAGGACCGCCGCCCGGTTCGAGACGATCGTGGTCGGGCTGAAGGTGGCCGTGGTGCTGCTGGTGATCGTAGTCGGCTTCTTCCACGTCCGCACCGCGAACTACTCGCCGTTCTTCCCCTTCGGGCTCAGCGGGGCGTTCACCGGCGCGGCCACAGTCTTCTTCGCCGTCTTCGGCTACGACGCGATGAGCACCGCCGCCGAGGAGTCCACCGACGCCCGCCGGCACATGCCGAAGGCGATCATCTGGTCGCTTGTCATCTCGATGGTGCTGTACGTGCTGGCCACCCTGGTGCTGACCGGCATGCAGAACTACCGGGAGATCGACCCGGAGAGCGGCTTCTCCTCCGCGTTCGCCTCGGTCGGGCTCTCCGGCCTGGCCAGCGTCATCGCCGTCGGGGCGATCATCGGCATCCTGACCGTGATGTTCACCTTCATGCTCGGGGTGACCCGGGTGTGGTTCTCGATGAGCCGTGACGGCCTGCTGCCGGCCTGGTTCGCCAAGGTGCACCCGGTGCGCCGGGTACCGACCCGGGTCACCTGGATCGTCGGGGTGGCCTCGGCGGTGATCGCCGGCTTCCTGCCGATCCGGCAGGCCGCCGAGCTGACCAACATCGGCATCCTGCTGGCCTTCGTGGTGGTCTGCGTCGCGGTGATCGTGCTGCGCTACCGCAGCCCGGACGCCCCGCGGACGTTCCGGCTGCCGGGGATGCCGGTGGTGCCGGCGCTCGGCGTGGTCTTCTCGGTCTGGCTGATCAGCTTCCTCGACCACGTCACCTGGCTACGGTTCGCCGTCTGGTTCCTGATCGGCGGGCTGGTCTACGCGTTCTACGGTTACCGCCGCTCCGCGCTGGCCGGTCGGGACGACCCGTCGGCCGGTGAATCCGGGCGGTGACCGGGCGACCTGAGTAGTCCCGGCTCCGGGCCCACGGCCGGACGGGTCAGCAGCAGCGCGGTGCCGAGCCCGGCGAGCAGCCCGGCCAGTGAGGGGAGCGCGTCCGAGCCCGGCCCGGCGATCGGACTGTTGCCGGCCAGCGCGGTCAACGGCGCACCGGGCCGCAGGGCCGCGCTGACCAACTGTGCGACCGACAGCAGCGCCAGCGGGACGACCAACGTGACCGGGACGAGCAACGCGTGCCACCGCCACGCCGGTCGGCCACCAGGCCAGGGCCGGGTCAGCAACGTCACCCCCACCAGCAGCACCGCGCCGAGCACCGCCGCCGGCAGCCGCCGGTCGGCCGACCCGGTCAGCCGGACCAGCAGCAGGCCGACCCCACCGACGACGGCCGTCCCGACCGCCACCGCGATCCGGGCCCGTTCCCGGTCGGGTGCGGCGGCCAGCGCGCCGGCCACGGTCGTCGCCAGCAGGAGCAGGCCGGTCACCAGGGCGGCCGGACCGAGTTCGGGGTCCTGGTCCGTCGGCGACCGGGTCAGCACGGCGACCAGCGCCGACACCGCCGCCACACAGGCCACCCCGGTCAGCACGGCCCGGTCCCGACCGACCACGCCAGCCGCCCGGTACGGGTCTGCCAGAGCTGCGACACGACCCGGCCCGACCACTGCGGCCACGGCGTCCCGGCGTACGGCGGAAGCGGCGGTGATCCCGACGGCCAGCCAGCCGAGGGCGACGAGCAGCACGGTCGCGCCGGTGCCGGTGGGGTCGGCCCGGTCGACGGCGACGTCGGCGGCCAGCGCACCCCCGGCGAGCAGCACGGCGGACAGGGCCCAGGGTCGCCGGCCGCCCCCGGCCAGCACCAGCCCGGACGCCATCGCCGTCAGCGCCAGGAAGCGCAGGTCACGGGCCCAGTAGGTGTTGTCGCCGGGCAGCCGCTCCGACCACGGGCCGACCGGCTCGGTGAGCGGTTGCCACACGGTCATGCCGACCGCCCAGAGCACCACGGCCAGCGCGGCGAGCCCGCTGCCGACGACGGCGAAGCTGACTCCCGGTCGCGCAGCGTGACCGGCTCGGGTGGGCATCATGGATGGTCAGACTCCAGCCGGACCGCTACGGTTCCCCCTCTGGGGAGGTGCCGTCGGTGTACGTCGTATCCGTGATCAACTACAAGGGCGGGGTGGGTAAGACCACAGTGACCGCCAACCTCGGGGCCGAACTGGCCAACCGGGGGATGAAGGTGCTGCTGATCGACCTCGATCCGCAGACCAGCCTGACGTTCAGCTTCTACGACCCGGACGACTGGCGGGAACGGCTGCGCGACGGTCGTACCGTGAAACGCTGGTACGACGGCCTGCGCGGAGACACCCCGGCGGTGACCCTGGGTGACCTGGTGGTCTCCCCCGGCCCGGCCAACGCGCACCTCTCCGGCGCCGGTCGGCTCGACCTGATCGCCTCGCACCTCGGCCTGGCCGACATCGACCTGGCGCTGGCCCGGGGCGTGGCCGACGGGGACGACTACGACCGGGAGCTGTTCCGGGTCCGTGGTTCGCTGGCCGAGGGGCTGCACGACGCGGCGCTCGACGGCTACGACCTGGTGCTGATCGACTGCCCGCCGAACTTCAACGTGGTCACCCAGTCCGCCGTCATCGCCAGCGACCACCTGCTCATCCCCGCGAGGGCCGACTACCTGTCCACGCTCGGCATCGACCACCTCTGCGGCAGCGTCCGGGAACTGGTCGACAGGTACAACGCCGACGCCCGCCGGTTCGCCACCAGCCGCCGGCACCACAAGGTGGCCCCGGACGTCGCCGGGGTGGTCTTCACCATGATCCAGCTGACCGCGCAGCGACCGATCGCCGCCCACCAGGGCTACCTGGACCAGGTACGTGCCCTCGGGCTGCCGGTCTTCCCCACCGCGCTGCGGGAGAACATCACCCTGTTCGCCGGGAACACCCCGCGCGGGGTGCCTGTGGTGCTGCGCCACCGGGTCACCTCGCCTGTGGTGCAGGAGGAGTTGCGGCAGATCACCACCGAGTTCCTCGCCCACCTGCAACCCCGCGAGGTGGCGGTATGACCGGGACGCCACCCGACCGGGACCTCGCGGCCGGTGTCCTGGCCCGGGTGGGCGAGTTGCTGTCCGGGCTGTCGGCCGCCGACGTCGCCGCGCTGGCGCAGGGCCGGGCCCGGCTGGTCGTCGTGCCGGTGGCACCGGCCGGTGACCCCGCCGTCCAGCCGGCCGGCCGGACTCCGGCGACCTCCTTGCCGGCCACCCTGCCGGCCGCACCGGTGCAGAGCAAGCCCTCGGGCGTCGACCTGGACGCCGCATCGGCCACGCTGGACACCATGGTGCACCGCCGGGACGGTACGGCGTACCTGACGCCCTGGTCGATCCGGGACCTGCGGGCGTTGGCCGCCCGACTGGGGTTACGCGGGGTGGCCGGCCTGCGCAAGGCGGAGCTGGTGGAGCGGCTGGTGGACCGGACGATCGGCTTCCGGGCCGCCGCCGCCGCCGTCCGTGCCCGCTGAGCCGGTCCGCCGCCGGCCCGAGGGCGGGACATCCGGTCTGACCGGCCCTGGCCTGCTCGTCCGTCCGGTCGGAGCCAGCGCTTTCGATCTTGTGCGGCACCGGGCCGGTGGATAAGCTCCCGCGGCTGTCTCCACCTGAGAAAGGACCGCAGTGACCGCTTCTGTCACCACCCAGAAGTCCTGGGTCGTCGCCCTGTTGCTCTGCTTCTTCGTCGGCGTGCTCGGCGCGCACCGGTTCTACACCGGCAAGGTCGGCACCGGTGTGCTCCAGCTGATCACCCTCGGCGGGCTCGGCATCTGGGCGTTCATCGATCTGATCATGATCCTGGTCGGTGCGTTCCGCGACAAGCAGGGCCAGCCGCTCGCCAAGTGAGGCGGGTGGGCCCGATCCGCGCCCACCCCGGGACGGCCCCGTCCCGGGGCCGCCCCGTCGGGCGGGTCGGGCCTCCTCCCGGAAGGTTGGCGGTGGGCGGGAATTCACCTGGTCGTCCTCCCGCCTGTCGGGTTCCGGCCGATAACATCGCCGGGCATGGATACGAAGAGCAGCACCCGCCCGCGACCCGGGCGGCTGATCACCGCACTCACCGCCGTCGTCACCCTGGCGATCCCGGTGGTGGTGACCACGACCTCGGCGTCCGCGGCGGCCACGTCGACCGTGGCGCAGGCCCTCGCCGCCCAGGACGGCCGGGTCGCCACGGTCACCGGGTACGTGATCGGCCAGCCGACCGCCACCAGCACGGTGCTCACCTCCGGCTACACCGCCGACACCGCCATCGCCCTGGCCGACACGGCCACCGAGACCGGCACCGGCCGGATGCTCTACGTCCAGCTCACCACCGCGTACCGCAGCTCGTTCGGGTTGCTTACCAACCCGTCGCTGCGGGGCCGGCAGGTCACCGCCACCGGGACGCTCACCGCGTACTTCAGTCATGGCGGGTTGAAGAGCCCGACCGCGGTGAGCCTCGGTGGTGGCGGCACGCCGACGCCCACCCCGACCGCCTCCCCCACCCCCGGGCCCACCGGCTCCACCGGGCCGTACGACTCGACGTACTACGTGAACGCGGTGGGCAAGAGCGGCAGCGCGCTGCGCGGTTCCCTGCACACCATCATCAAGACCCAGACGAAGCTGAGCTACGACCAGGTGTGGGAGGCGTTGAAGGACACCGACCAGGACCCGGCGAACGCCAACAACGTGATCCTGCTCTACAGCGGACGGTCGCAGAGCAAGAGCAGCAACGGCGGCGGGGCCGACGACTGGAACCGGGAGCACGTCTGGGCCAAGTCGCACGGTGACTTCGGAACCGCCACCGGACCGGGCACCGACGTGCACCACCTGCGGCCGGAGGACGTGACTGTCAACTCCGTGCGCGGCAACAAGGACTTCGACACCGGCGGCAGCGCGGTCGCCGAGGCCGCCGGCAGCTACACCGACGCCGACTCCTTCGAGCCGCGTGACGCGGTCAAGGGCGACGTCGCCCGCATGATCATGTACATGGCGATCCGGTACGAGGGGGACGACGGCTGGCCGAACCTGGAGATGAACAACTCAGTCAGCAACGGCAGCGCACCCTACCTGGGTCGGCTGTCGGTGCTGCTCCAGTGGCACCGGCAGGACCCGCCGGACGCCTTCGAGCAGCGCCGTAACCAGCGCATCTACGAGCGCTGGCAGGGCAACCGCAACCCGTTCGTCGACCACCCGGAGTGGGCCACCGCGATCTGGGGCTGAACGCGTCGGTTGTCACAGATCACCACCGGTCGGGCGGTGAGGACGCCGCCCGACCGGGTACACCCCCGACATGGCGAATACCGTTCCCGACATCAGTCTCAACGACGGCAACACCATCCCACAGCTCGGCTTCGGGGTCTTCCAGATCGAGCCGAAGGACACCGCCGAGGCGGTGGGTCGGGCGCTGAGGATCGGCTACCGGCACATCGACACCGCCCAGATGTACGGCAACGAGGCGGAGGTCGGCGAGGGCGTCCGCGCCTCCGGCCTGGACCGGGGCGAGGTCTTCGTGACCAGCAAGCTCAACAACGGCTTCCACCGCCCCGAGGACGCCCGCAAGGCGTTCGAGTCGACGCTGTCCGCGCTGAAGATGGACTACGTCGACCTGTTCCTCATCCACTGGCCGCTGCCGACCCGCTACGACGGCGACTTCGTCTCCACCTGGAAGACGCTGGAGGAGTTCCAGCGCGACGGCCGGGCCCGCTCGATCGGGGTGTCGAACTTCCAGGTGCCGCACCTGGAGCGGCTGGCCGCCGAGGCGGACGTGGTGCCGGCGGTCAACCAGATCGAGGTGCACCCGTACTTCACCAACGAGCAGGTGCGCGCGTACGGCAACGCGCACAACATCCCCACCGAGGCGTGGTCCCCGATCGCCCAGGGCAAGGTGCTCGACGACCCGACGATCGTCGACATCGCCGAACAGCTCGGCCGTACGCCCGCCCAGGTGGTGCTGCGTTGGCACGTGCAGCGCGGCGACATCGTCTTCCCCAAGTCGACCACCCCGAAGCGGATCGAGGAGAACTTCCAGATCTTCGACTTCGCCCTGGACGACACGGCGATGGAGCGGATCAGCGGGCTCGACAAGGGCGAGGCCGGACGGACCGGACCGAACCCGGACGCCTTCGACTACATCCCCGCCTGAGCGAACAGGGCGCCGCGCGGCGCGACCCACGGGGCGGGACCCGGTCACGGGTCCCGCCCCGTCGCGTCCGGGACGGGGCGGTGCCAGGGGGCCGGGCCGGGCCGCGCTGTCATCCGTTCCGCGTCAGAACAGCCAGGCGGGACTTTCCTTCCGACAGTGGCGGGCTGCCCTCCTGACGGAGCAAGTCAAGCAGGGCTAGCAGGTCGTCATGTAGCTGACTCAGCCGCTGGTTCCCGTGGTCATCAACGTTCTGGATGACCGGCACCTCGGCACGCAGTCGCTCGAACCAACGGCGGAATGCGGGGTCGCTGTCCAGCAGGTGGCAGAACGCCGCGTATCCCAACACGTCCCGAATCCGGCCGGCGGGCGACTCGGTCCAGGTCAGCATCAGCTCACCGATCGCCCGTTGCTGGCCCCGAAAGAGCCGGAAGGGTCCTTGCAGGGCGTCGGTCGCCAGGGTCTTGTGGGTTCGCTGGATGATCTCCAACAGGTCTCTGGTGTTCTGGTCGGCGTTACTGTGGAGGAACCGGTGGTCCCGTCGCAGCAGTTCGACCCAGCCGAGATACTCGGCAAGCACATAGACGGTGTTGTCGACCACGTACCGTTCGTCCTCCGGGTCACCGCAGCGCAGGTAGCGGGGCAGCAGTCCACATCTGATCACGTTGTACAGGCGCGACTGGAGCGACTCGGCCGCCCACCGAAGCGGGTCCTGATAGCGCCGGAACAGTTCGTCGGCAAGCTCGCCCTTGGTGCGTTCGCGGGATTTCTCCTGTAGCTGATGGGTGACCACCGTGGTGCGGTGTGCGGTCCGAGCGGTGACCAGGACACTGACGAGTGCGACGGTAGCTGACAGGATGGCGATGAGGACTTCCGGCCGCATGAGCCCCAGCCTGCCGCAGGACACGCGCCGATGACGTACCCCTACTCGGTTCGCGACTGACGGATTGCCGTCATCCAAGCTGGTTGATGCGATGTCGCCCCCATGAACCGTCGGCGCCGGCCGAGGGCACGGGGCCAATATGGGTGAGGTCGATGCTGTCGAGCTGATGGCGCAAACGAATCAGCCACCACATCGGCCATTGATAGATGCCCATCAAGGCCCGTAGCATCCCCGGCATGCGTGCCGCCCGCGTCACCGTCACCGCCACCGTCGCCGCGCTGGTGAGCCTGCTCGCGGTCAGCGCCGCCCACGCCGACGACACCCCGGCGCTGACCACCCCCGGCGCACCGGTGGTGGTCGGCAACGACCCGCACCGGCTCACCCTGACCTGGACCCCGTCGACGTGGCGGGGCGAGCCGGGCGGCCCGATCACCTACGACGTGCGCTCGCCGATCGGGCCGAACGCCTACCGGGGCCTGGGCAGCACCGAGACCAACACCGTCACCCTGACCGACCTGGCCCCCGGCACCGACTACCGGATCGCCCTCCAGGCGTACGCCATCGGCGGGTACTCCGACACCTCGCCGGTCACCGAGGTGCGCACCGCGTACGGGCGGGCCAAGGTCGACTACCTCAACCTCGACTGGGCGCCCACCGACAACCAGGCCCAGTTCCGGATCAACGTCACCAACACCGGCACCCGGCCGCTGGACCTGACCACCGTGCGAGTCCGCTACCACCTGCGTTTCGAGAACGGCAACGCCGCGCTGACCACCGAGTGCGACTGGGCGACGCTGGGCTGCGCCAACATTCGGCGTACCCTCCAGTACTTTCCGCCGCCCGCGCCGCCGCCCGGCCCCACCCCGACGCCGGTGCCCACCGTCTTCCCGGTGCCCGGCACCCCCTTCCCCGGCTGGGTGGAGCTGACCTTCACCACCGGTGTCCTGGCCCCCGGCGCCTCCTCCGGCCCGATCCAACTCCGGCTGCACCGTCCGAACTGGACGACGATCGACGAACGCGACGACCCGAGCTGGCAGGCGGCCACCGGCGCGTGGACCGCCAACAGCCGGATCACCCTCGACGTCGACGGCGTCCGCGAGTACGGCGACAACTGGGGCTGACCGCCTGCCCACCCTCGACGCCCGACAACTACCGCTCGCCCGTCGGCACGCCCCACGCGTAAGCACGCCCCACGCGTAAGCACGTCTCGCCCGTAAGCACGCCTCACACCTGGGCGTCCCTCAGACCTGGGCATCGCCGGCGACGGCGCGCTGGGCCGCGACGATCGTGTCGACCGGCAGGCCGAGACCGCAGAGCACGGCGGCCAGGTAGTCCAGCACCCGCCAGTGCTGCTCGTCGGTCAGTCCGAGCCGCCGCCACACCCCGCCGGCCGCCCGCCCTCCGTCACCGCCGGGGTCGCCGAGGGTCGCGGCCAGCAGGGCGGTCAGCCGGCAGGCGAGCCGGGGCCGGTCCAGCCCGATCAGGTACGGCGCCAGTTCGGCGTCCGCCGCGACCAGGCGCAGCCAGCGGATCACCACTGCGCGCACGCCGGCCGGACCGAGCCAGTCGAACGCGTTCCGGGGGCAGCTGACCAACTCCGTCGTCCGCACACCCGTCAGTACGGATCACAGCGCACGCGCAGTTCATCAGGCGACCTGGTGGTGGCGAGATCGCAGACGGGCGGCGGGCGGCGGGCGGAAGCAGTCTTCCCGCTACGGCATAAGACGGTGCGTCATATTTATGCCCGACAGGCATACCCGCCTCGGGCATCATCGTCGCCCCGCGAGGTGGGTCCCGTCGTCGAAGCCAGGTCGAGCGTGGAACGCCAGGTCGAGCGTGGAACGCCAGGTCGAGCGTGGAACGCCAGGTCGAGCGTGGAACGCCAGGTCGGACGGTGGGGGACTCCCGTCGGCCGGCGGGACGTGTGCCGACGCATGCGACATCCGGGTCATGCCGAGGCCCGGTGGTCCTCCAGGAACGTCATGGTGGTCTGGTTGGCCGCCCAGCCGTCGGGGAACTTCACCGGCACGTCCAGGTGCACCGACTCCGTCGACGGGTGGGCGTCCAGCAACTCGCCGATGCCGGCGCGGGCCACCACGATGCAGGCGTGCCGGTGCCGGGAGGTCAACACGCACAGCCGCCCCGACTCCAGGTGGAAATTCGTCGCGTCCCGCCGGCCGGAGAGCGGGTGCAGCACGATCGTCACGTCGTACTCGCGGCCCTGGAGCCGGTTGGCGGTGTCCACGGTGATGCCCGCCCCGGCCTCCCCGAGGTGGGCGCGGATCGCGGCGACCTGGTCGCGGTGCGCGGCCCCGACGGCGATCCGGTCGGCGGTGACCGGCGCACCGGCCGGCGCGTGCTCACTGACCGCGACCGCGCCCCGGTGCAGCACCCGCAGGGCGAGCGCGGCGCACGCCGAGGCGGCCTCCGCATCGGTACGCAGGGTGTGCCGGGCCGGCAGCTCGTGCAACGCCCAGCCGGTGCCGGCGGCCAGCTCCACCGCCGCGTCGAGCGTGTCGCCCGGCCCCGGCCGGGTCAGCGTCAACGCCCGGTCGGCCGGGCCGGTGCCGGCGCGGAACCCGGTGAACGGGTAGAACGCCGCCGCGACCACCGGGGCCGCCGACGCCGGCAGCCGCCAGGACACCGGCAGGCGGTGCACCGGAAGCTCCGGGTTGTGCCGCAGCAGCACCGCCACCGCCGCCTGCATCGGGTCCCAGCTCAGACCCGTCCAGCGCAGGGTCTCGACGGTGGAGAACGGGTCGAGCTGCCCGGGATCACCCACGAACAGCGCCCGCTCGAACCTCCCGGCCACCCGCAGCAGCGCATCCGAGCGCATCTGGTACGCCTCGTCGACGATCGCCCACGGCCACCGACCCTCGGTGACAGTGGCCCACTTGGCCGCCGTACCGATGGTGACGGCCGGGTCACCCAGGTCGGCGACCTTCGACGCGACCCGGACCGTGTCGTGGCCACGGACCCGCTCCGACGGCCGGTAGTCGGTCGCCGAGAGCCGGCCGATGCGCAGCTCGGGGGCCTTGGTGGCGAGTCGGTCGATGAGGTCGTCGACCTGCTCGTTGGTCTGCGCCACGATGATCAGCGGCTCCCCGGCGGCGGCCAGCTCGACGGCGGCCCGCACGACCAGGGTCGACTTGCCGGCCCCGGGCGGAGAGTCGACCACCACGCCCCGGTGGTCACCCGCGCGCAGGTCCGCCAGGACGGCCGCGACGACCCGTTCCGCCTCGACGGCCGGCGGCACTTCCAGCCCGAGCATCAACCTCACCTCCCACCAGGCATTCTCGGCACCCTACCCGTCCCGCCCTACCTTCAGCCGCCAGCCGCTCGGTCACCCGGCCCCCGCCGCGTCACGCGCGGCGCACGCCGTGGACCGCCGTCCGGGGCCGGATCAGGCCCACGCAGCGGAACGGGAGCCGGTCGACCAGTTCGACCGGAACACCACGTCGTTCGGCCAGCAACCGGATGTGCGGCAGCTCGGTGGTCGCGTCGACCCGCAGCAGGATCTTCCACGGCATCCGACGCAGCAACGCACGGGTGGTCTCCCCGACGCCGGGTTTGACGAGGTCGACGTCACCGATGCCGTAGGCACGGCTGATCTCCTCGGCCGCCCGCCAGCCGGCCCAGGTTTCCGACAGCTCGGCCGGGCATCCGGCCGCCCGGTCACGCCGGACCGCGTCGACCACCTCCGGGAACGCGGCGGTGACGGTGTCGACGAATACGGCGGAGACGTCCGCACCAGCCAGCTGCGGGTAGAACTTCGCGCCGTGGAACTGGCCGGGCGCGATCAGATCGTCGCGGAGAACCGTCCGCGAGACGAGACCCGACACGGTGGAGTTGAGGCAGGCCGACGGCACCAGGCAGTCGTCTCTCGTGCCGTGGAACCGGGTGCAGCCGCCGGGGTCGGCGAGGACGGCCAACTCGGCGGAGAAGCCACCGCCGCCGGACAGGCCGAGCTGGAGGTTGGCGACGGCGACGGCGTCGACCAGTTCGCGGGCGATGGCACCCTTACCGGTCCACCCGTCGACGAACATGACGGCCGACGCCGGGTGGTGCGCCGCGAGGTACTCCAACGCCACCAGGTCGATCCCCCGACCCCGGATGATGCTGCACGAGTAGTGCGGCACCTCCAACTGGTGGGCGTACCTGGCCCACCGGCGCAGCAACACCCCGACGGGGGTGCCCGCCCGCGCCAGGGACGCCAGCACGACACCGCTACCGCGGGCCGCCAACACCCGTTCCGTGAGAATGCCGACGACGTACGCGAGTCTGGTCGCGGACGCGGCGAGCTCGGTGTGGAAGAGCCGCTGGTAGGCGGCCCCCGGCTGGTACTCCACCGGCAGGGATTCGGCGTAGTGCGCCCGGCCGGACTGCACGGCCTCCTCACGCTCCTCCGCCGACGCCTCCAGTGCCACGTCGGACAGGTCGGTCAACAACCAGCCGACCTCGCTGCGGTCGTACGAGCCGAAGCCGGGGCCGCGCAGCGGTGTGGCGGGAACAGGACGGGTGGGGGTACGGACGGACACGACACGGTCTCCGGTGCGGGTGGAAGGGACGGCAACGTCAGCAGGTGGACCTGGTCGCAGACGCCGCCGAGCTGGTCGAGCAGCCCGCCCGGGGCGTGCAGCGCGGGGGTGTCGCCGACGCTGTCCACGACGACCAGGACATCGGTGAACCCGTGCCCCGGCTTCGGGTCGGGGGGCAGGTTGTAGGCGTACCGGAGTCCGGGCCCGTCGGCCGGATCGTCATGACTGGGAAAGGTGATCCTGCTCCGGATGGCGTAGCCGGGGTCGTCCACGGCGAGCGCCGGTGACCGGGCGGTGGCCAGGAACCGGACCACGGCGACCCCGGCCAGGAGCATCCGGAGCTGGTTGGCGATGAGCAGCGGGGCGTACATCAGCTCCTCGGACCCGAGGACCAGGACACGGTCCCCGGTGAACCGGGCGACCAGCTGTGCCGCGACCCGTTCGGCGGCGGTGTGCAGGGCGGTCCGGTCGTGCCGGTCGAATCCGTGGCGTGCACCTTCCCGGGCACCGTGCCATCCGAGGAGTGGCAGGCGTCGCGGCGGGGTGCCGCCGGCGGGCGCACCGGTCGGCGCTGCGGAAGGCTCGTGATCCGTCACGAGTCGTCGACCGGTGGACAGGACGTCGGTGGGTAGCCGCAGCCGGCCCCGGGCCAGGGCGACCACGGTGAGGTCGACGCCCATCCGCCTCGCGACCGACGCCATCCGGGCCCGGTCGGCGGGCTCCCGGAGGTCGACCAACGTGGCGATCACGTACCGGGACCGGGGGGTACGCCGGTGGAGGGCCGCGACGGTGTTCAGGACGGTCTGCCCGGTGGACAGTTCGTCGTCGACGAGCACCAGTGGTCCGCCCCGGGACAACAGTTCTTCGTCGTCGGGCAGCAGGAGGTGCCGGGTGGCGTGGCTGTGTTCCTCCTCGAACTCGGCGAAGCGCCGCGCTGCGGGCGGACTCCGGCGGGTGGAGTGCAGATAGTCCGCACCCCACGCGTCGGAGACCGCGTGACCGAGTGCGGTGGCCGTCTCCGCGTAACCGAGGACTGTCGTCGACGAGGCCAGGTCGGGACGCGCCACCCGGTGGGCTTCACCATGCGTCGCGCAGAGCTGGATCAGCGCGTCGGCGGAGCCGGATGAGCCGGCGAGGGCCGCGCGGAGGAGCGTGGCGCCGGCCCGGGCGATGCCGGTGTCGCGTCCGGTGACCCGGTCCACGGTCACCGCCCCGAGCAGGCGACCCACTCCGTAGACCAGCGCCGGGTCCGCCGGCACGTACTTGCCGAGCACGGCCGAGACGAGCAGGTGGACACGTCTGGTGTTGTGTCGCAACGCGAGGCCCACCAGATCCGTCAACGCCAGCGGGATTGCGGTGGATTCGGTGGTGATCCGCGCGCCCAGCCGCTCGGCCACCCACCGACCGGTCCAGACGTCACTCACGCAATCCCGCTCCCCGGTTCCGCTTCTTCCGACCGCCGCACCGCTCATCACCGAACCGACGGCTGTTGATTGGTGGTGGTACGCCCGTCGATCCAGGTGATGCGGTCGAACCCGTACGCCAGGCAGGCGTCGCGGACCTGGCCGTCGATCGTCTCCATCTCGTTGCGCAGGACGAACTCGCCGCCGACGCGGTACAGCGACAGGACCACGCGGACCCCACGCGACGGCTCCGCGTCGAGCGGCAGCTCGATCCGGGCCCCACCGAAGGTCGACACGACGAGCACGCCGCCCCAGCACAGCTCGATGTCCCGTTCCGAGAACGCGTAGACGATCAGACGGTCGATGTCGCGGCACCGCCGCAGGTCGAGGCTGAGTTGTTCGTCGCGACCCGCCCCCTTGACGATCACCGGGACGGCGGGGTTCCCCGCCACCAGGGCCTGGTCGCCGGCGTTCTGCACCGTCGACGACTGGCCGGTCCGGAGCTGGTAGGCGCAGCCGAGGCGGAGGTCACCCACCCCGTCGGGGCGGAGCATGCCGATGACCAGTGCCCCGATGCCCGACTGCAGCCTGGTCAGGGTCACCGTGGGCGTGGCGGCGTCGAGCACGGTGGTGCCCGTCCGGGTCCGTACGACGTCCCGGGTCGCACTGGGGTGCAGCGGCGGGGGCACCACCGCCTTCGCTGCCACCGCCGGGGCTGCCGCCGCTGGAGACGACAGGTCCAGCGAGGTCGACCGGGACGGGGCCGGCGCAGCCGTTGCGGACGTCGACCCGGCTGCGCCCCGCCGTTGGGGGCGTGGACCGCGCGAGGCCAGGAAGTCGGCTACCGCGCGCTGGCCGGGGTCGGTGCTGGACACTGCGGCCGACCGGACCCGACGCCTCAGGAACGGCAGGTCGTCGCGCTGGGGAGCGGACCCGGGGTCGGGGATGCTCACAGGGTGACCCCGTAGTCGGCAGCGATGCCCGCGATACCGGAGCCGTAGCCCTGGCCGATCACCTTGAACTTCCAGCCGCCGTCGTGCCGGTAGATCTCTGCCAGCACGGCCGCGGTCTCCCGGTCCAGGATCGGGACCAGGTCCTCCGACCGGACGAGTTCCCGGTCGTCGGCGAGGTTCAGCACCCGTACCACGCAGTGCCGCAGTTGACCCAGGGTGCGCCGGTGCACGGAACCGTCGTTGAGATACAGCACGACGACGATGCGCCGGATGTCCTCCGGTACGGCGGTAAGGTCGATCTCGATCTGCTCGTCGTCGGTGCCGAGGGCCTCCGTCAGCTGCCGGACGGACAGGTCCGGGGAGCTCAGCTGGTTGAAGAACACGAAATGCTCGTCGGAGAGCGCCCGGTGCGCGGCATCGCAGAGGATCGTCGCGGTCACCAGACTCCGGGCCAGGGCGGTCTCCGCGCCCGCGCCCCACGAGACGCCGACCACGACGCCGGTCAGATCGGGCACCTCCCGGGTGAGGGCCACGTTCGCCCCCCGCCTCATCACCGCCATCAGAGGTCCAGGTCCGATCGGGAGAACTTGGCCCGCAGGAATTCGCCCTGCGCGGTCAGGGCGTTGGCATCGTCGCGCCACACCGCGGCACGCACCTCCCGGGCCGAGTCGAGCAGTACGTCGAGCTGCTCCCGCAGGGACTCCACCGCGGTGACGCCGGTTGCCTGCGGCACGTCGAGCTGGCTCGGATCGAGGGCCAGGAAGCCCCGCATACTGGTGGGAAGATAGTCGTCGATCATTCCCTGCACCGAGATCGCGGCGAAGGTGTCGATCGGTCGGCTCTCCCCGCGCGCGATCACCTCCCCGAGGATGTCGGTGATCCGCCGGGCGGTCACCACCACGTCACCGGGGAGGCGACCCGCGCTGCGGTTGACCAGACGCACGACCTCACCCAGCCGGTCACGCATCTCCCCGTCGGGCGTCGGCCCGCCCGGTGACACGCCGGGCCGCGCTCTACGAAACCACGCCATGACAGTCCCAACAGGTCGTCGTTGCAGGTCAGGACCCGACAGATCCGGCGGTGCCACGCTCGTCCCGGCGGGTACGTTCCAGGTAGGGCTTCGCCCGTTCGAGCTGTCCCTCCAGCACCCGCACTGTCTGCGCCATGCTGTCCACCGCCTGACCGCGGAACGTGTCCAGGGCGTCCATCGTCTGGAAGACGTTGTCGAACGCCGCCTGGAGCCGGCCGAGGTCGAGCGTCGCGTCGGCCGCCTGCTGGCTGATCTGGGCACCCTGGGTACGCAGCTGCGCAGAGGTCGACTCGATCAGCGTGGAGGTGACCGTGTTCAAGGCCGTCACCTGGTCGAGCACCAGCTTCTGCCGGGCCAGCGCCTGGGCCACGATGACCGCCGTCCGCAGAGCGGTGACTGTCGTCGTCCGGGCCCGGTCGACGCCCTTGATGAGCTCGATGTTGTTCTTGCGGACCAGGTCCAGCGCCAGGTAGCCCTGGACGGCGACCGCCAACTGGGTCATGATGTCCTGCCGCCGCTGCCGGACCGGGAACAGCACGTCGGCACGCAGCGTCTGCGCGTCCTCGGTCCTCCCGGCGGCCTCGCACTCCGCAACTTTCGCCTCGACGGCGGCGTCGAGGGCGGCCGCGAGCTCCTGGTATTCGCCGAGCCGGCCCATCGCGGTCCACATGCCGGCCTTCTCCGTGTCGATGCCGGCGTTGTCCTTGCGCAGTTCGTCCTGGCCCGACTCAAGTGCCCTGATGATGGCGTTGAGGTGGCCCTGTGCCGACTGGAACCGGTCGAAGTAGCGGCGGAGCCGGTCCCCACCGGGCAGGAATCGCAGGACCTTGCGCGCCCCGCCGAGATCTGCCCGACCCGGGTCCAGTTCGGCGACGGTGGAGCGGAGGTCGGCCAGGGTGTTCGCGACCCGGGTCTGCGCGTCGTCACCACCGGCTCCCCGGGCCGACCGCAGCGCGGCGGCCGGACGTTCGAGCATGCGGTTCGACACGCCGGCCGATGCCCTCATCTCCCGTTCGCCCATCGACGTGATCGCGCCGACCTTCTCGCCGAACTCGGGTGACCGCATGTCCAGCGCGGTCAACTCCGCGACGAACGACTCCGCCTTCCCGCGCAGTTCCCGCTGTTTCGCGCTGTCGACGGGCACGGCGCCGGCGGCCTGCTCCCGCTCCACCACGACGACGGGTACGGGCGGGGTGAGCACCAACCCCGCGCCGGGACCACCCTGCGGGGACGGCGCAGCGGGGGCACCGAGATCGAGTTCGGACACGGAAGCAGCTCCTTGCCTGGTGTCGGCCCGGTTCGAGCCGTCGGAGGGACCGGTCACAGGTGTGCGGTGACCGCCGGAAGAAGATCACGGAACGTACGACCGGAGGCGGCGGCACCGATCGCCGCCATCGACCACCCCTGCCCGTCGCGGACCACCTTGGCCATGATCTGGGCGGTGTGCCGACCGGAGCCGGTCAGGTCGTACCGGGCCACCTCCCGGCCGGTCGTCTCGTCGACCAACCGGCAGAACGCGTTCTCGATCTGGGAGAAGTCCTGGCCGGTGAACGAGTTGACGGTGAATACCAGCGCACTGACCTGCGCGGGAACGCGGGACAGGTCCACCCGGATCGACTCGTCGTCACCCTCGCCGTCGCCGGTGAGGTTGTCTCCGGTGTGCTGGATCGAGCCGTCGCGGCTGCGCAGCTGCCGGAACCACACCTGGTCCACCAGGGCACCGTTGACGTCGAACAGCAGGCAGGACGCATCGAGGTCGATCGTCTGCCGCCGCGTGCCGAACAGGCCCCGCTTCGGTGCGGCGTCCCACCCCAGACCCATCAGGACCCGGGTCAGCGTCTCACCACCGGCCTTGACCAGGGATACCCGCTGGCCCTTGGACAAACTTACCGCCATGATCGTCCTCCGTGCTTCGTCGTGTTCACAGCCAGCTCTCTGTGGTTCCTGCGGGAGTTCACTTGCGCGCCGAGGTCCACGTCATGTTCCAGCCGTACGCGCGGTCCAGACTCTGCTGGCCACCGTCGATGTAACGCCCCTCGCGGCGGACCGACAGGTCACCACCGGCCGACTCGATCATCGCGATGGCGCAGATCCGTGCCCCGGGCCGTGACTCGTCCAGACGCACCTCGACCTGCGGCCCGCTGACCGGGAACAGGGTCACCACGCCGTCGGCGGCAGCCCAGTTCGGCACCCCCTCGTAGATCAGCGCGAAGACCAGGATGCGGCGGATCCGCGCCGCGTGGCGCAGGTCGATGAAGAGGTTCTCCCCACCGGACTGGTTACCCGACCGGTCGTCGCCGTCCAGCCAGATCACCGGCTCCCCGAAGCCGGGAAGCCCTGCCTGGAAGGTGTTGCCAAGCGCCTGGACGACCCCCTTGGACCCGTCGACGAACTCGTACAGGCAACCGAGGTCCAGGTCGATGGAGGAGGCGGCGCGCCGGCCGAACATGCCGCCGCGCGTCGGGCCGGTGTTCCAGTTCAGGTTGACGCGCAGGACGCCGGTGGTGGCCCCCTGTTTGGTCAGCGAGACCGCAGGGGCCGCCTTGGTCAGGGTCACCTTGGACAGGGACACCGGCCCCGGCGGGGGAGTGGCGGGCCCCTTGGGCCGCCTGGTGTAGTCGATAGGCATGGACACTGCTCCCTCTCGGGGGTGGGTGTGGCTGCTGGTGGGCGAGCGTCAGACCGGGGTGAGCTCGCGCGCCTCGACGTCCCCCGTGGCGGCGTTACGGCGGTTGCGCACGATCGAGGAGACCAGGGCCGCCGAGATGAGACCCACGCCGATCAGGCCGGTGACGACCTCGGGGATCTCCACCCTGATCGTGAAGAGCAGCAGGACCGCCAGCGCGCCGATGGCCCACTGGGCACCGTGCTCCAGAAAGACGTACTCGCTCAGGGTGCCCTGACGTACCAGGTAGACGGTCAGCGACCGGACGAAGAGCGCGCCGCTGCCCAGGCCGATGGCCATCACGATCGGGTCGGAGGTGATGGCGAAGGCGCCGATGACGCCGTCGAAGCTGAACGACGCGTCGAGCAGTTCCAGGTAGAGGAAGGAGAAGAACGCGGCCTTGCCGGTCTTGACGGCGAGCTGGCTGGCACCGCTCCGGTTGGTGACCCGCCCGATCCGCTCCGCGCCACCGTGGATGCCGGGGAGGCTCTGCACCTCGTCCGCGTCCTCGTCGGCCTCGAACAGCTCGCCGAGCCCGTTGACCAACAGGTAGGTGACCATGCCCAGGATGCCGGAGACCAGCACCGTGGCGGTCTTGCCCGCCGGGGCGAGGGTGTACCCGGCCACCGCGACGGTGATCATGGCGACCACGACCGACAGTTGGTCGAGCTTCCCGATCCGCGCCAGGGGTCGTTCCAGCCACGACAGCCAGGTGATCTCACGGTCCTCGAAGACGAAGTCGAGGAACAGCATCAGCAGGAAGACCCCGCCGAACGCGGCGATCGCCGGGTGGGCGTCACGCATCAGGTGCCCGTAGGTCCCGGGGACGTCCGGGTCGCCCTTCTCCAGGGCGAGGGTGACCGCCTCGACGGGGGACAACTGGGCGGTGATGCCGACCACGGCCAGCGGGAACAGCAGCCGCATGCCGAAGACCGCGATCGCGACACCGAGCGTCAGGAAGAGCCGTTGCCAGAACGGGCTCATCCGTTGCAGCACTGTCGCGTTGACGACGGCGTTGTCGAACGACAGGGAGAGTTCCAGGACCACCAGGATCGCGGCGATGGCCAGGCCGCCAGGCCCGGCGTACAGCAGGGCCGCCGTGAGGGCGACGGCGGTGAGGGCGATCGAACCCCCGAAGGTTCTCAGCAGCACGTCTCTTCCTTCTGTCGGACCGGGTGGGTGGCCGGGCCGGGATGGGTGGCCGGGCGGACCGGCGGGGAGGGAGCGGGCGACGCCGGCTCGGCGGGGCTCGGCCTCCTGGCCGGCGGGCCACCCACCCCAGGTCGGTACGGTCGTCAGCCGATGTTGACGCCGAAGTCGCGAGCGATCCCGGCCAGGCCCGACACGTAGCCCTGGCCGACCGCCCGGAACTTCCAGTCGGCGCCGTGCCGGTAGAGCTCGCCGAAGATCATCGCGGTCTCGGTGGACGCGTCCTCGGTCAGGTCGTACCGGGTCAGCTCGGCACCGCCGGCCTCGTTGACCACACGGATGTAGGCGTTGCGCACCTGCCCGAAGGACTGGCCGCGGGACTCCGCCTCGTAGATCGACACGGTGACCACGATCCGGTCCACCTCCGCCGGCACGCCGGCCAGGTTCACCTTGATCGACTCGTCGTCGCCGTCCCCGTCGCCGGTCAGGTTGTCGCCGGTGTGTTCCACCGAGCCGTCCGGGCTGACCAGGTTGTTGAAGAACACGAAGTGCGCGTCGGAAAGGATCTTGCCCGAGCTGTCGAGCAGCAGCGCGCTCGCGTCCAGGTCGAAGGCCGCACCGCTGGTCGTCCGTGCATCCCAACCCAGTCCCACCACCACCGCGGTCAGGCCCGGCGCCTGCTTGGTGAGGGAGACGTTGCCGCCCTTGCTGAGGCTGACACCCATGCTGATCCTCCTACTGATGTTCGTCGTCGTACATCCGTGGCCGATGCGGTATCGGCCCCCGGCCGTTCAATCCGCCCGTCGTCGCCGATTCGGCGCACGGACCGGCAACGATCACCACTCGGGCGAGTGGCGTCGTCGATTATGGGAAATTGGATTCCAGGATCTCCGTCAAGGCATGTCCGCCGTCAGTCGGAAAACGATCAGTCTGCCGAACCGAAGTGCGAAGACTGCCAGTTCGACGCGACCCCCACCCCTGATCCCCGTTCGACTCCTACCTACGTCAGGACTTCGATGAAGCCATCTCCGCTCCCCTGGAACCACCCTCGGAGAGGTCCGACCCGTTACCCCACGAAGGGTACGACCGGCCCGCAAGCCGGGGCAGACACTGCACCTCTACGTGATGCATGGATCTGCGGAGTCCACTGTGCAGTAATCGCTGGAAAGACGTCGCCCCACCTGAAACAACAGACACGGACGCCTGCCACCCGACGAAGATAGAGACCCGTTGAGGGTTCGGCAAATCGCCGTGCGGCCGTCGACCGCACCTCGATCCGGATTCGATGAACCGATCGTCAATCCACCGCACCCGACGAGGAGCCTCGGACACTACCCGAAGGCCGCCCGACAAAGGGGGCGGCACTATTCGGCCTTTCGGTCGGCACGCACTCGACCCGCTCCGCCAATCGCCACCCGGGCCGGCGACGAAACGGCCAGCCGCCCAGCCAGACGGACCAGTCCTCCCTGATCAGGGCAGACCGGCGGATGGCCGGCCCGGCGGACCCTTCTCGTCGCTCAGCGGACGTCCGTCCCCTGACCAGACGACGCTGTCATGCACCCGACAGCCCTGTCACGCCCGGAAGACGAGCGGTTCCGCACCCGACTCCCGGCGACCTACAGAAAGCACCACGACCGTCACACCGGCCCAGGCCCCTGTCGAAGATCCGACATGGACGACCGCCCAATCGGGAGAAACCTCTCATCCGATTACCGAGGGCCAGCACCTGCAATCGCCCAGGCTGTCCCGATCAGTCGCATGCTGGCCATGGTGGCCGCTCCGCCATCCCTCGCTACACATAGGACTGACGTGGGCATCCTCAAGGAGATGCAGCGGGCGCATGCGCGACAGGTGCGCGCCCAGAAGCAGGCTCAAGCCGCCGCACATCGGCATCACCAGCAGCTCCGCCGAGATGCCGAACGCGCGCTGAACGCCGCGCAGCGTACCGCCGTCGCGAACGAGCGCGAACGAAAGCGACTGTACGTCGAAGCGCGCCTGGCTGAGGTCGCCGCCGACAACTGCGACCGATCGCGCCTGGTCAGACGAGTTCTCCCGCTGCTCGGATTCATCGGAGCGCTCCTGCTCGTCGCCTCCTTCACCGCCGTGCTGTTCGACGTCTGGGGACGAACCTCCGCGCAGTCGAGGCTCGCGCACTTCCGATCGCACTGTGGGAGCTCTCACTGGGCGTGTGGCTGATCGCCAAGGGCTTCAAGCCCTCACCTGACGACGCGGGTTGAGCGATTGTTCGGAACAGGATGGCGGGTCGACGGGGACCGATCTGGCGCAGGTACCGAGGTACCTGCGCCAGATCGGTCCGCATCCGGACTACCGGCTCACACGCGCTGGAGGGCGAAGCGCTGGTTGGCACCGCCGCCCGGGGTCCATTGCGAGATGCGGGCACCGTCGGCGGTCGACGCGCTGAACACGTCCATCGCCAGGCCGCTCTGGCGGTTGACCAGGCTCACCGTGCCGCCGCCCTGGTCCACCACGCGCCACTGCTGGCTCGCGGCGTTGGAATCGGGTTGCTGGCTGATGTCGGCGCCGGTGCTCGAACTCGCGACCTGCAACACCAGGCCGCTGTGCCGCGCCCGAATCCGGTAGTAGCCGCTACCCGAGTCGACGAAGTCGAACTGCTGGTTGAGCCCGCTGGACACCGACCACTGGATCAGCAGCGCGCCGGCCGCGGTGGACGCGCCGTTGATGTCCACGGCCTTGCCGCTGTGCTGGGCCACCAGCCGGTAGTACACGCCGGTCTGCGGACCGCTGCCGCTGCCCGCCGTCTCCACCGGTCGCCGGGACAGCGCCAGGGCCTGGCCGACGTCCGGCAGGGGCCGCAGCCGGTAGGTGTAGGAGTAGTCCCGGTTGGCGAACAGCTTGTACTGGTCCAGGGTCTGCGCGCCCCAGCTGTCGTTGCCGCCGACACCCATCTGGCGGTGGTTGAGCCGCAGCACGACCTCCGACCGCCGCGTCAACTGGTAGTCGTGCCGGGCACCGGTCGACAGGTCCTCCGGGGTGTAGTGCGACGCGTTCACCTCCAGCAGCGGTTCGCCGAACGCGAGCAGGCCACGGCCGCTGCCGTTGACCAGTGCTACCCACCGCACGTCGGTCTTGTTGCCGTTCTCCTGCGGCCGGATGTAACCGGTCCACTGCCCCGAGACGGTCGAGGAGTACACACCGACGTCGGACCCGCTGTTGCGGTCCCAGTGGTTCTCCTCCGGCCCGCGGCCGTAGTAGCGCACCTGCTCCAGGTCGGCGGGCAGGAACAGGATCGTGCCCACCTCCGGGATGTACGGCAGGCTGGTCGCCCCGGGGTGCAGGGTGTTGTCCACCTTGATCTCCCCGTTGCCGTACACCGTGTACGTCGTGGTGTACGTCGACGTGGTGCTGGTCGGCAGGGTGCCGGTGACCGCGATCCGGACGGCGCGGTCCGACGGCTTGCTGACGGAGAACCCGGTTACCCTCCGGTCCAGGCCGGCCCGCCGCCAGGTGCCGTTGCGGCTGGGCTGGCCGTTGCCCCGGTCGTTGTCCGTGGGCGCGCGCCAGAAGTTCGGCACCGGGCCGGAGTTGACCAGCCGCACACCCATCGCGTCGAACGAGCTGATCGTGCCGGTCGCCTTGGCGAAGACGACGGTGAAGTCCGTGCCCGCGACGGTGACGCGGTCACTGGCCTCGGTGACCGTCAACGCCGGCACGTCCGCCACCGGCGTCGGCACGATGGGCGGGCTGGAGAAGTTCACCGGGAGCTGTTGCCGCGCCACCTCGTACCCCGCATCGGCCCAGGCCGTGGCAGTCGTAAGGGTGAACGACAGTTCGAGGAAGTGCTCCTCCCCCGGTGCCGGGGCGGTCGGCCGCTGCACGGGCAGCTGCACGGTCTTGCTCGTCAACGGCGCGATGTCGAGCTGCGCGGTGGTGAGCGTTCCGCTTTGGACGACCTTGCCGTCGGCGACCAGCGCCCACCGGCCGGTGAACTCGTTGACGTTGGTGAACAGGTTCTCGTTGGTGATCTTGACGACCCCGCTGGTGACGTCCGCGCCCGCCGAGACGGTGATCGCCTGGTAGACCCGCTTGACCTCGGCCGCCTTGCCGGCCGGCCGCCGGTCCGCGTTGACGATGCCGTTGGCACAGAAGTTGCCGTCGTTGGGGTTGTCGCCCCAGTCGCCGCCGTACGCGAGGTAGGTCCCGCCGCCCGACGGAATCGGCCGGCGCAGGCTCTGGTCGACGAAGTCCCAGATGTACCCGCCTTGCAGGACCGGATAGCGCCGGATGATGTCCCAGTACTCCTTGAAGTTGCCGTTGGAGTTGCCCATCGCGTGCGAGTACTCGATCATCACGTACGGGCGGGTGTCGGAGGTGTCCCTGGCGCGGCCCTCGACCGCGGACGGGCTCTCGTACATCCGGGACCGGATGTCACTGACCTCGCGCCGGTTGTCGCCCTCGTACTGGATGATCCGGGTCGGGTCGGCCGAGCGGATCGCGTTGCGCATCGCCACGAAGTTGCTGCCGCCGCCCGCCTCGTTGCCGAGCGACCAGATGACGACCGACGGGTGGTTCTTGTCGCGGTGCACCATCTGGACGGCCCGGTCCACGACGGCCGCGGTCCAGGCGGAGTTGGAGTCGGGGTAGTTGTCCCGCACGCCGTGGGTCTCCAGGTTGGCCTCGTCCATGACGTAGATGCCGTACTCGTCGGCGAGGTCGTACCACACCGCGTTGTTGGGGTAGTGCGAGGTCCGGACGGCGTTGATGTTGAGCCGCTTCATCAGCTTGATGTCGGCGACCATGTCCTCGCGGGTCAACGCCTGCCCACGGTCGGGGTTCGTCTCGTGCCGGTTGGTACCGCGCAACGACACAGGCTGACCGTTGATCCGCATCAGGCCGCCCGAGAGCGTGAACTCGCGGAAGCCGACCCGTGCCGACGCGGTCTGGGTGACCGCGCCGGACGGGTCGCGCAGTTGCAGCACCGCGGTGTAGAGGTTCGGGTGCTCGGCCGACCAGAGCTTCGGGCCCTGGACGGCCTGGGAGCCCTGCGCCGTCGCGTCCTGCCCGACCGGCACCGCGCCCACGTTCACCGGTACCCGCAGGGGCGACGGCCAGACGGCCTGCCGGTTGGCGTCGTAGAGCTGGACCTCCACCGAGTACGTCCCTGACTGCTGCGCGCCGCGGTTGCGCACCGCGACCTTCACCGCCAGGTCGGCGTTGGTGTAGTTGTCCCGCAGCGGGGTGGTGAGCGTGAAGTCGCGCAGGTGCACCGCGGGCACCGAGTACAGGAAGACCGGCCGGAAGATCCCGGACAGCCGGATCATGTCCTGGTCCTCCATCCAGTCCCCGTCCGGGAACCGGTAGACCTCGACCGCGACCAGGTTGGAGCCGGCCCGGACGTAGTCGGTGACGTCGAACTCGGCCGGCGTGTACGAGCCCTCGCGGTACCCGACCTTGGTTCCGTTGACCCACAGGTAGAACCCGGACTTGACGCCCTCGAAGTGCAGGTGTACCCGCCGCCCCTGCCAGGCGGCCGGGAGGTCGAACCGCCGGCGGTACTGGCCGACCGGGTTGAACCGCGTCGGCGCGAACGGCGGCTGGGGGTTCTCGTTCTGCCCGTTGGCGCCCGACCAGGGGTAGGTGAAGTTGGTGTAGATCGGGAAGTCATAGCCGTGCTGCTGCCAGTTGGCGGGCACCGGGATGGTCGGCCAGGCGGTGTCGTCGACGTCGGTGCGGTAGAAGTTCAGGTCACGGTCGGCGGGCTTGGCGACGTGCTTGAAGCGCCACGTCCCGGTGAGGTCGAGCCGGTACGGCGACGTGGTGCGGTCGGCGTCCAGCGCCTGCTGGAGGTCGGCGTACGGCATGGAGGTCGCGTGCGGCAGCTCCGAGTTGACCTCGAAGATCCCGATGTTGTTGTTCCACTCGGGGTAACCGTTGGGCGGGTCCACCCACGCGGCCGCGACTTCGGGTGCCGCGCCGGACGCGCCCGACGCGATCCCGCCCGGCAGGGCCACGGCCCCCAGAGCGGCGAGCCCCCCGCCGAGAACCGTGCGCCGGCGGACGGATCGTCCTTGGTCCTGCGGGTCGTTCATCATCGTCTCCCATGAGTGCGTGGAACTGTGGTGGCGGCGTCAGGCCCGCACGCCTCCGCTGCCGGTTCAGTCCGGGCTGTGCGTCGACATCGCCCAACGCGGGCACCCCCGGCGGCACCGGGATCGTCGGTGCGGGGTGGGCGCGAGGTGGCCGACCGCGCGACATCTGGCTGGGGCGCGGCTCTTCAACGGTCGGGAGCCGGCACCGCACACCGGATCGCCTCCCTCGTCGCAGGCCACGGCTGAGTCCCGTAACGGGACCAACCCAGTGCCAGCAGTGTGGCACAGTCGCGGTCGAGCCGGCCAGACTGGATCGCACTTTCTTCACCGACGCAAACGCACCTGCCGAATGAGCAGACCCATCGACGGGAGCCATCGTCCAGACTTGTGGATTAGGAATCTCCGATCATACAACGGCAGTGATGGTGATGGATTCGCCCGCGCGCCGCCGGCGGGACCGGCCCGGTCGCTGGCGTGGGGGTCATCCGAGTTGACTACGGTGAGCACGGAGGTACCGTCCCGACCCTCGTTGGCGCGCGGGCCTTGCCGGTAACCTCCATCGGCCATCGGAAGGCACGTCCCCCCAAGGTCATCCACAGGTTTCAAGCATTGCTCGCGGTTGGGACGTCAGCAGGCGGGTCAGTCCGGAAAGCGAGCGGGTGCTGCCGGAGATCCCCGTTCGGCGGTGGCTGCTCGCCGACAGGGCGCAGTAAAGCTGCCCCTGTCGTCGAGGATTCCTGAGGGTTGGCCCACCGCAATTTCCATGCCGCATCGAGCAGGGCAAATGCGAATGTCGCCGGGGTTGAGGGCGGCCTCGGGATGGTGCTGGCAGAATCGCCGGTGTACTCACGTTTCGTAGGCGAGCGCCCACTGGAGGTGGAAGTCCGCGACGTCGCGCATCCACTGCCGGTCCGGGAAGTCCCCCTCGGCGATCCGAAGTGGGCCGCCGACCAAGTCCAGGTGCATGACGTACTGGTAGTACTTGACACGCTGCGGGTCGAGATTCGGGTTGCGGAGCGCCTCGTAGTGCGGGCCGAAGCGCATCCGCATCCAGCAGTGCTCGACTTCGACGTCGGTGTACATCAGACCCTCGATGTCGATGATGACCAGCTCCCCGTCCGGCCCGACGAGCGTGTGTTCAGCGCAGAGTTCGCCGTGGACCACGCCGTGCTCCGCGCGGGGTTCGAGGGCGGCGTGCAGAGTGCGGAGTTGTTCCGGCATCGGCAAGGTTCCGCTCTGCCGTCATTTCCGGTCCTCTCCTGGAACGCCTGCGTCGACCCTCCGCCAGTGGTACCGGCATGACCGCGCATCGCGCGTGGCCGCGCTAACCTCCACCGTCATGGACGGGCTTGCGGCGGGCACCTACGAGCATCTGATCACCCACCAGTTCGCCACCCGGCTCCGCCACCTCGACCCGGCCCACGTCCAGCAGCACCCCCTGGACGCCGCCGACTCCCACCACCCCCTCACCCGGCACCTCGCCGCCCTGATCAGCCGTGCCCTGCAAGCCGTCCCGAACGGCGATGACAAGCTCCGTCACCAGATCGACCTGACCAACCGGATCGCCGAGGCCATCGCCACCCTCAGCCCCGCCGCGACCGACCAGCACGACCAGATCGCCGACGCCCGCAACCTGCTGCACGCCATCGCCGCCCCACCCACACCCCCGGCGCAGCCGACCTTCCCCCAGCGCCCCACCACCCCGCTCTCCACCGGCGCGCTGCTGGTCAACGGCAGGCACCAGCCCCGCATCGGCCACGAGGTCACTCACGAGATGGCGTCGGCGCAGCGCGTCGATCTGCTCTGCGCGTTCATCAAGTGGCACGGCCTGCGCATCGTCGAACCCGCCATCCGTGAGCTGATCCAGCGCGGCGGCAAGCTACGCGTCATCACCACCACCTACCTGGGCGCGACCGACCAACGCGCCCTCGACCGGCTCGCCGAACTCGGGGCCGACGTCAAGGTCTCCTACGAGACGCGTACCACCCGGCTGCACGCCAAGGCCTGGCTGTTCCGCCGCCATAACGGCCTGACCACCGCATACGTCGGGTCGAGCAACCTGTCGAAGGCGGCGCTGGTCGACGGGGTGGAGTGGAACGTCCGGATCTCGAACGTCGAGCAGCCGCACGTCATCGACACGTTCACCGCCACCTTCGAGGACTACTGGAACGATCCGGCGTTCGAGACGTACGACGCCGGGCGGGACGCCGAGCGGCTGCGCCGCGCCCTCAGTGGGGAACGGCGCGAGGACTCGCCGACGCAGATCGCCAACCTGGACGTGCGGCCGTACCCGTACCAGGCGGAGATCCTGGCGGACCTGGACGCGGAGCGGCAGGTGCACGGCCGGCACCGCAACCTGGTGGTGATGGCGACCGGCACCGGCAAGACGGTCGTCGCCGCCCTGGACTACCGGCGGCTGCACCGCGCCGGGCAGGTCGACTCGCTGCTGTTCGTCGCGCATCAGGAGCAGATCCTGCGGCAGAGCCTGTCGACGTTCCGGCAGGTCATGGGGGACGGCAGCTTCGGCGAGACGCTGGTGGGCGGCCAGGTGCCGACGAACTGGACGCACGTCTTCGCCTCCATCCAGTCGCTGCACCGGCGGGAGATCGACCCGCAGGCGTACGACATGGTGATCGTCGACGAGTTCCACCACGCGGAAGCGCCGACGTACGCCCGGTTGTTGGAACGGCTCGCGCCGCGCGTACTGCTGGGGCTTACGGCGACGCCCGACCGGGCCGACGGCGGCGACGTGCGGCGGTGGTTCGACGGACGCGCGGCCGTGGAGCTGCACCTGTGGGAGGCGTTGGAGCGGCAACTGCTCGCACCGTTCCAGTATTTCGGGGTACACGACGACACTGATCTGTCGCACCTGCGGTGGCGGCGCGGCCAGGGCTACGACCTGGCGGACCTCGACGGCGTCTACACCGGTGACGCCGCGCGGGCACGGATCATCCTCCGGGCCGTGCGGGACACCGTGGACGCCGGCCGGATGCGGGCGCTCGGGTTCTGCGTGGGCATCGGGCACGCCGAGTTCATGGCCGACTGGTTCACCCGGCACGGCGTACCGTCGGCGGCGGTGACCTCGCGGGCCGACCGCGCGGCCCGCGACGGGCTGCTGCGGGAGTTCAAGGCCGGGAAGCTGCGGGTGCTGTTCACGGTCGACCTGTTCAACGAGGGTGTCGACCTGCCGATGGTCGACACGATCCTGATGCTGCGGCCCACCGAGAGCGCCACGATCTTCCTCCAGCAGCTCGGCCGTGGGCTGCGCCTCGACGACGACAAGCCGTGCCTGACCGTGCTCGACTTCATCGGCGCGCAGCACGCCAACTTCCGGTTCGATCTGCGCTGGCGGGCGCTGACCGGGGTCAGCCGCCGGGCCGTCAGAGCCGCCGTCGAGCAGGATTTTCCGTCGCTGCCCAGCGGCTGCCACGTGCAGCTCGACCGGGTCGCCAAGGAGATCGTGCTCGACAACCTGCGCACGGCCCTGCCCACGTCCAAGAAGGGTCTGGTGGCCGAGCTGCGGCAGCTCGGTGACGTCAGCCTCGCCGAGTTCCTGCGGGAGGCCGGGCTTGAGGTGGCCGACGTCTACCGGTCGGCGTCGGTCGGCGGGTGGGCCGGGCTGCGGCGGCTCGCCGGCCTGGACACCTCCGCACCCGGCCCGGCCGACCGGGAGTTGGGCCGTGCGATCGGCCGGATGCTGCACCTGGACGACGTCGACCGGCTCGACCTACTGGCCCGGGTCGCCGCCGGTGACCCACCACCGGACGGGCGGCTATGGAACATGTTGCACTTCGACCTGTGGGGGCCGCAGGTGCCGCTATCCGCCCGGGAGGAACGACTCAAGCGGCTGTGGGCGGAGCCGGCACGCTGCGCCGAACTGCGTCAGCTCGCCGAGGTGCTGCGCGACGGCATCCACCGGGTCACCACGCCGGTCGGCGTGCTGCGCGTGCACGCCCGGTACAGCCGCAACGAGGCGTGCGCTGCCTTTGGCATGCCCAACCCCGGGTCGCTGCGGGAAGGCGTGAAGTGGCTGCCAGCCGAGCAGGCGGACCTGTTCTTCGTCACGGTGGTCAAGTCGGAACAGCACTACTCCCCCACCACCATGTACGCCGACCGGGCCATCACCGACCGACTGTTCCAGTGGGAGTCGCAGAGCACCACCTCGGCGGGGTCGGCGACCGGCCAGCGCTACGTCCACCACGCGGCGCGGGGTTCGACGGTGCACCTGTTCATCCGGGAGACCCGGGTGCCGGACCGGGATCTCGGCGCACCGGCCTACCTGTACGCCGGCCCGATGACCTACCAGAAGCACAGCGGGGAACGGCCGATGCGGATCGTGTGGGAGCTGGCGACCCCGCTACCCGCCGACCTGTACGCGGCAGCCCGCACCATCGCCGCCTGACCGGGTCGATGCCGAGCCATTCAGGCGGCGTCGGCGTTCGGGGTGAACCTGACATCCAGCCGCATGTCCAGGGCACGGGCCAGCCGTTCCAGGACAGGCAGCGTGGGGACCGTCCCACCAGCCTCGAAACGCGCTACAGCCGACTGCGTCATCCCGGCGGCGCGGGCCAACTGGCTCTGGCTCCAACCACCGGCCTCCCGCAGATGCCGCACCTCCTGACCCAACTCGAACGCGATCTGGGTCGCCTCGTACGCCTCGGCGACGCCAGGCTCGGCCATCCGGCGGTCACGTAGATCGTTCCAGTCGATGCGGTCACTCATCGTTCCACCCATAGCATTGATGCTATGACCTGAGGTAATGACACGCTGTCAGCGACGATCGCGTGTCGCGTTACGTGTCCGGCTGGACGGTGACTGCGGAGAGGGGCGTCAGCCGGAAGCGGTTGTCAGAACGAGGACGCCTCCACCGTCCGGCTCCCCCCGATGCCCAACTCCTCGATGCGCTGCCACAACGGTGCCAGCGCCGCCTCCGGATCCCGGCTGAACACGCTGCCCCGGATCCGCACGAAGACGCAGTTGCCGACCCGTTCCAGCACCGCCTGCCGGCGCATGTCGCTCTCCCACTGCTCCGGCCCGTGGTAGGCGTCCCCGTCACACTCGATCGCCAGCCGCCGCCCGTCCGGCGCGGGCAGCACGAAATCGATCCGGTACGAACCGATCCGGAACTGCGGCAACGGCCGGAACCCCCGGCGCAACACCCGGCGCAGCACCTCGCGTTCGAAATCACTGTCGCAACGCTTCTCCAGGTCGTCGTAGGACTCCTCGGCGGTGTTGACGTTCTGGCAGTAGCGCAGCAGCAGCCCCCGGGCGTCGTCGTCGCGCAGGTCGTCGGGTTGCACGGAGTGGAACACCCAGAGCTGGTCGCGGGCCCGGGAGGCGGCGACGTTGACCCGGCGGTGATGGTCGCGCTTGGTGAAGGCGGAGACCACCCCGTTGTGCGGGGAGACGACGGTGGACACCAGCACCACGTCGCGTTCGTCGCCCTGGAAGGTGTACGGGTCGCCGACGCGCAGCCGGCGGTGCTCCATCTCCTCCTCGCCGATCTCCTCGCGCAGCCGGGACAGCAGGTAGATTGCCTGCCCGCTGGTGCTGAGCAGGCTGACCACGCCGATGCTGCGCCCCGCGTACGCCGGGTCGGCGACGATCGCGGCGACCCGGGCGACCAGCGCCTCGGCCTCGGCGACGTTGACGTTGCCGTACGTGGGCAGGTCCTGGCGGATGCCCTCGGGCACGTGCACGGCGACGACCGGGTCGCCGATGCCGGCGGGCCGGTCGGTGCGCAGCGGTTCGATCTCGCCGCCGTAGTAGGTGTCGCTGGAGAATCCGATGATCGCCGGTACGGACCGGAAGTGCTCGGTCAACAGGATCCGCTCGGGCGAGCGGCGGACGGCGTGGTCGTAGAGGCTGCTCTCCGGATCGAAGTGCTCCGCCGACGGCACGTCGACCAGGTGTGAGTTGATCAGGCCGGTGACGCTGCCGACGAAGGAGAGCTGTGGCCCGATCTGCTGGTCGTCCCCGACCACGACGGCCCGTTCGGCGAGGCTGAGGATCGGCAGCGCGAACAGGTCGGCCTGGGACGCCTCGTCGACGATGACCACGTCGAATCGGGCACCCCCGGCGAACTGCTCGATGGCCCGGTCGACCGACATCACCCAGACCGGTACGGCGTCCACCGCGGCGGCCATCGCCTTCTGCGCGTGGGCCTGCCACTGGGCGGCGTTCTTCCCGGTCCCCTTGCCGATCTTGCGCAGCGCGGTGGTCCAGTCGGCGAGGGCGGCCCGCCGCCTGTCGTCAAGCGCCAGCGACACCTCCAACCAGGAGGAGGCGACCACCAGCTCCTTGGTGAGCTGCCGGATGCGTTCCCGGGTGCGGTCGACGCGCCGGCCCAGGGCGACCGGGTCGACGCTGCCGACGACCTGGTCGAACCAGGTCTGCGCGCGCCGCCACCGCCACCGGTCGAGGCACTGTGCGCCGGTGCCGTGCAGGGCGGCGGCGGTGCCCTCCTCGATCTGCGCGGTCCAGTCGGGGGCGACGGGTCGCAGCCGGTCGGTGAGCTGGGCGAGGCGTTGCGCCTCGGGGCGCAGGGCGGCGAGCCGGCGTACCTCGTCGAGCAGGGCGTCCCAGCCGTCGAGGTCGCCCTGGTAGCTGTGGTCGAGCAGCCGCCACAGGTCGCTGGCGGCGGGGCTGGCCATGCCGTGCTGGAGCAGTGCGTCGAGCCGGCGTTCCTCGGCCACCAACTCGTCGTGGACGAATACCGCCGTACCCCGGCCGAGCAGGGCGATCAGCGCGGTCAGCCGGCGTACGTCGATGGTGTGCTCGGCGCGCGGCAGCAACCGGCGGACGGTGCCCAGCAGGGTCGGCCAACGCCGCCGGTCCCAGTCCAGCGCGGTGGTGGCGGCGGTGAGCAGCTGGCCGGTCCAGTATTCCGGCTCGTCGCCGACCTCGGCGGGCAGGCCGAGCGGGGTCCGCCACTCCGCCCACCGGGTGGCCAGCGCCTGCCGCAGCCGACGCCGGGTGACGTACGCGACGACGATGTCGACGTCGTCGGCGCTGCGCAGCACCTCGCCGTCGATCCGGCAGTCGGTGGCGATCCGGGCCAGGGTGCCCTGGAACAGCTTGCTGACGCCCTTGCCGGCGGCGAACCGTTGCCGCAGCTCGTCGAGCAGGGCCAGCAACCGGCGTGGTTCGGTCAGGTGGGCGTCGGCGACGGTGACCTCGTGCCCGGCGATGACCCGGGCGGCGGCGGCCAGGTCGGCGAGCGCCTGCTGGCTGGCGGCGACGTGGTCCTCCCACCGGATCCGCCAGTTGGCGTCGGCCTGCAACAGGGTGCCGAGCCGGTCGGTCCACGCCCCCTCCCGCTCGGTGAGCTGGGTGAGGGCCTCCCGCAGTTGCCCGCCGAGCTCCTCCAGGGCGGGCTGCCCGACGGCGCGTACCTCGGCGACCAGCACCCCGGCGTCGGCGAGCCGGTCCAGCTCGCGCCGGGTCTCGGTCAGCTCGCGGCGGTCGGCCCGGATCGCCTCGGCGGTGGGCAGGTCGGCCGCCGTCGGCAGCTGCCGCAGCGCCTGCGCCCGGTCCTGCCGTCCGGTACGTCGGGCGATGTCGAGCAGTTCGCTGAACTCCTCGCCGGTCAGCGGGGCGTCGAGGTCGGGGGCGAGCGGGTCGGGGATGTCGCCGTACCGGTCGGCCCGTTCCCGCAGCCAGGCGCCGACGTCACCGGGGGACAGCCGGATGCCGTCGATCTCGTACCGGGCGGACTCGTTCTCCGCCAGCGCGCGCAGGCCCGCCAGGGCGAGCCCGAGGTCCCGCTCGGCCTCCTCCAGTTGCCGGCGCAGCCGGTCGACCCGCTGCTGCTCGGCACGACGGTCCAGGGTGGCGCCCCGGTCGGAGAGTTCCCGGGCGGCGAGCTGCAACTGGACGAGCTGGTCGGCGGAGCGGCCGAGCACCGCCAGGCAGAGCGGCTGGATCTCCGGCGGCAGGCCGTCGCGCAGCACCCGCAGCGGGTCCTCCTTCTGGGCGACGACGAGCACCCGCTTGCCGTGCGCCATCAGGTGGCAGATCAGGTTGCGGATGGTGTGCGTCTTGCCGGTGCCGGGTGGCCCCTGTACGGCGACGTTGCGGTGCTGGGCCAGCCGGCGGGCGATGGACTCCTGTGCCTCGTTGGTGGGCAGCGGCATGAGCAGCCGTTCACCCAGCGGCTGCCACAGCTGCGGCTGGTCCTGCGGCATCTCCAGCCGGCTCGGTTCGTGGGCGAGGATGGCGGCCAGCGCGCCGATGCCTGTGGTGTCGCCGGCCAGCAACCGGGCCCGCAACTCCTCCAGGAACCGGCGCAGCATCCGCTGTCGGGGCCTGACGAACAGCACCCCGGTGTCGTGCACGTACGGCCCGGCGGGGGCCGGTGCGTCGGCGTCGCGCAGCACCGGGTCGTGGCCGAGCCGGCGCAGCGCCCGCGCGAAGAACTCCCGCCGGTCCTCCTCCGCCCAGACGTCGAGGTCGAGCTGCCCGCCCACCCCGGCCAGGGCCAGCAGTTGCCGCAGGTAACGCTCGTCGAGGCCGGTCAGCGGGTCGGTCTGCAACCGCGCCGGCCCCTGCGGTACGACCCGGACGACCGACCGGTCGGGGTCGAACTCGACGGCGACCGGGGTCACCACCAGCGGGTACTGCACCCGTTGGCCGTCGACCTCGGTGCGGACGATGCCGTGCCCCCAGACCAGTTCGTGGCTGGCGGCGCTCATGTCGACCCGGTGCATCAGGTCGAACAGGGCACGGTGCAGCTGGCGTACCCGGTCGGTGCGGGCGGCCTGCTCGGCCCAGGGTCGCCAGTCCTGCTCGCGCCACTGCGCGAAGCGGGGTGTCAACCGCGCGACCGTCTCCTCGTCACCGGTCAGCCTCGGCTCCGCCGGGTAGGACGGGGTGCCGGCGAGGTGCGGGACCAACTCCACCGGGGTCTTGAGCCGGCCGGGCGCCGCCGGCAGTCCGACCTGCAACCAGCTGACCCCGTCGGCCGAGACGCCCACCTGGCAGTCGGGGTGGTCGGGCAGGTCGTGCTGCCAGAACGCGTCCGTCGTGGGCACCGTCCGGACCGGCTTCTCCAACTGGGCACGGACGGCCATCAGGTAGTCGACGAGCGCGGTGGTGCGCTCCAGGATCAGCGCGGGTGATTCGGTGTCGGACGTGGCGCGGGGGAGCATGCGGCACCTTTGCTGGCTGTGGCGGTCCCCGGCACCCTACCGGCGAATTCCTCCCGGACGGGACCTCCGGTCGGCATTCTTCACCCCGACCGTGTCGTAGGGCCGTTCTAACCTGGGCCGGCAACCACATCGAGGGAGACCACAGTGCTCGACCATCTGGGCATCCAGGCCCGTGACATCCCCGCCAGCCTGGCCTTCTACGACGCCGTCCTCGCCCCGCTGGGCGCCCGCCGGATGCTGGAGTTCGGCGACGTGGTCGGCTACGGCGTCGAGCGGCCCGACTTCTGGCTCAGCCCGACCACCACGCCCGGCCCGCCGCACGAGGCGCACATCGCCTTCACCGCCGCCGACCGGGCCGCCGTCCTGGCCTTCCACGACGCGGCGGTGACCGCCGGTGCCGAGGTGCTGCACGCCCCGAAGCTCTGGCCGGAATACCACCCGACCTACTTCGGCGCGTTCGTCCGCGACCCGGACGGCAACAACGTCGAGGCGGTCTGCCACCGGCCGGAGTGAGGTTCCGCCGCCCGGCCACCACGGCTTCCCGACCCGGTGGGGCGGCGGGCGGCGGCACCCCGGTTCGCGACGGAGAGCCCGGACGCCAACCTGCGTATCCCGGCTGTGACGCGGTGGGGTCGGCACATCTCGGCTGCCGCCCGCCGGGGCGTTCAGACCGGCTCGGCCGCCGCCCGCGCCAGGTTCTCCGGCACGTCCTTGACGTGATAGATCCGTTCGCTCGGCTCGATGCCGGCGAGGAACATCGCGTACACGGCCGCCATCCGGAGCCAGGCCACCGGCCGCAGCAGCGCCACCGCCCGTTCCGGCCGGCAGCCGGGCACGTCGGCCCGCCAGCGGGCGCACCAGTCGGCGACCAGGGCGGCGGCCGGCTCGGCGGGCATCCGCTCGGTGAGCCGGAGGATGTCGAAGGCCGGGTGCCCGACGAACGAGTCACCCCAGTCGATGATGGTGTGTCGCGACCCGTCGGAGCGGACGTTGCCGGGGTGCAGGTCGCCGTGCACGAGGGTGTCCGGCAGCCCACACCGGGCCACCTCGTCGAGCCGCGCCTCCAACCCGGCGAGCAGGGCGCCTGCGGGTCGCCCGGCGAGCCGCTGCCCGTCGATGCCGTGCCCTGTGGTGTCGCGCCCGTCGATGCCGTGCCTGTCGGTGAGCTGGCTGACGCCGAGGTGTGGGGCGACGTGTGGGGCGAGGGTCGCGCGCATCCACCGGGCCAGGGCGACGCCGCGCATGTCCGGTACCCCGGCGGCGACGATCCGGTCGGCGGTGGGCACCGCGCGTACCTGGAGGGCGTGGTGGGTGGCGGCGATCGTGGCGCGTTCGGCGGGATCGGCCCCGTAGCGGTCCTCCCCCGGCACGTGGTCGAGCAGTATCCGCCCCTCGTCGGCGGCGGCGAGCAGCGTCGGCGTGGCCGGGTCGTCGGCCAACAGCCGCAGCACCGCCGCCTCGTGCCGGAAGAAGACCGGCACCTGCTTGAGCCAGGCGGTGCCGCGCGGCCCGTCGAGCCGCCAGATCGCCGACAGGTTCCAGGTGCGCTGCTGGGTCACCAGGGTCGCCGGGCGGCCCAACCGGTCGAGCTGCCCGGCGGCCCAGGCCAGGCTCGCCGCCGGCCCGCCCGGCTGCGCGTAGGGCGCGCGCAGCGGATGCGCCGCCGGCTCCGCCGCCCCCGCCGGCAGCAGCGGTACGCCCACCGGCCCGGCCACCTCCGCCAGGTAGCTGACCTGGCCCCCGGGCGGCCCGTCGCGCTGCCCGGCGAGCAAGCGCAGCACTGTCACCTCGACGCCGTACGCCGCGCGGGCACCGGCGACGATCGCCGCCGCGTCCTGCCACCAGGGCACCGGCACGGCGAAGTCGGGCAGCGCGCCCAGCATCCGGCCGGTGGCGTCGATCAGGACGAGGCGCACGGTGCGGGACATGCCCGGACGGTAACGGCGACCCCGGCGGCAGGCGAGCCGATTAGCGCACCGGAGCGGACCGGGTCGGCGGGTGGGGTCAGTGTCCCGGGTCGGTGGCGAGGATCGCGTCGAGGCCCCGGAGGAAGAGGTCGTCGTCGCTCCACCGTGTGTCGTCGAGGTGGCCGGAGGCGACGAGGGTGGGATAGGCGGCGGGGTTCGCCACGAGGTGGCGACGGGCGTCGGCGCGTACCTCGGGATCGTCGGTCCGCCGCCAGGTGGCCTCGGTGAGCGCCGCGCCGATCACGTAGTTGGCCACCAGCCGGGTCACCACGGCCAGGTGGACGCCGGTGAACCCGGCGCGGACCAGCGCCGATTGCAGGAACTCCGTGCGGGCGAGGACGTGCGGGCCGAGCATGGGCCGGCCGATCAGGCTGGGCGCCCAGGGGTGGCGGAGCATGGCCGCCCGCCACCCGGAGGTCAGCGTGCGTATGTCGTCGCGCCAGTCGGCGCCGGCGGCGATCAGCGGGCCCCCGGCCGGGTCGTCGGTGACCACCGCGTTCTCGGCCGGCAGCGTTACCTCGCCGAAGATCTGGTCGACGGCCAGGTCGAGGACGTCCTCCTTCGTGGTCACGTGCCAGTAGAGGGCCGTCGGGGTGACCCCGAGACGCTCCGCCAGCCGACGCATGGTCAGCCCGTCCACGCCGTGCCGGTCGAGCAGGGCCACGGCCTCCGCCACGATCCGTTCCCGGGTCAACGGGGTGGCCCGGCGGTTGCGGGCCGGCTCCGCGCGCAACCAGACCGTGCCGGCCCTGCCGTCGGACCGGCCACCCTGCCGTTCGGCGGGTGCTCCGCTCAATCCAGTCGCCTCCACCCGCACGAGCCTAGTACCGTGCTCAGTTGACTTAACGTTGTTAAGGCAACTGAGCCATGTCAAGGAAGGCGGATGAGCCCACCGCCTTCCGGCAGGCGGTGGCGTTCCCCAGGAAGGACTGTGGCGCCACGTGCCATTGATGCGGATACAGCTGGACAGCGACCGTTACACCGCGCGGCGGGTGGTGGAGCTGCACCGGGCCGGGAAGGTCCACCGCGAATCCCGCGACGCCGCCCGCGCCGAGGTGTGGCGGCGCGGGCGCACCCCCGCCCGGGAACCGGAATTCGTCGGCACCACGAACGGCGAGCCCGTCCGGCTCATCTACGACGTCGAGGTCTACCGGGACGTGACGTCGTGACCCCGCCGACTCGTCAGCGGACCGGGTCGTGGGTGCCGCGTGGGACACCCGGCCGGCAACGACGCAACCGGTCAGCCGCCATCCGCCCGCCGACGGCCAGGCCGTACCGCTCCACGGCGGTCAGGCCGTACGCGCTGCACGTCGGGGTGTAGCGGCACCGGCCCGGCCAGCGGTGCGACAACCACCGCCGGTAACCGAGGATCGCCGCGCGGCCCGCCCGGTCCACCACCGGTACCCGGCTCACCCGGGCCGTGGTCGCGCCGAGGGTGAGCAGGAACGAGAACAGGCCGAAGTCACAGCAGGGCAGGCCGTCGCAGTCGCAGACGTCGCAGTCGACGTCGCACCAGTCGCGCTTCTTCTTGCGCTGCTTGCGCTTGAGATGGATCACGCCGTACATGATGCGACGGCCCCGCCACCACCCGGACGGCCAGCGGCACACCGGTCCACTCCTGCACGGCGCACCCGGGGCCACCCACGGCTGGATGCCATGGACGGCCCGGATGCAGAGCAGGTCAGCGGTCAGCCGCTGCGACGACGTACAGCGACTCGGATCAGCAGGAGGACCGCCACCAGCAACGCGAACACGGCACCCGGCCACCATCGACCGGACAACCCGATTCCGCCGGTTACCAGCAACAGCACGATGAGTACCGTCTCGGGCCGACCGCCCGCTTTCCTGGCGCCCTCTGCCATGCCGCTCTCTCGTCTCTCTCGTCAGCCCAAGCCCCGGGTGGTCATCTCCGCCGCGTGACAAGCAGCGCGAGCGCCAGACGGCAGGAGCGGCCACGATGGCGAGCACGACCGCAACCTGTGACCTTCTCACCCGCACCGGTCTTCCCCGGCCTACCGACGGCCGTTCCAGCCCTCGAACATGGAGACGGCAGGCCACGCCGATGGGGCACTCCCCCGTGGCAGGAGTGCCCCATCGTGCTGGGAAGCGACCGATTGGACCTGAAGGCTAACGCCGTCGCTTGACGATCATCAACAACCCGAGCACGAGGCAGGCGGCACTGAGCGCGATTGCCACGTATCTCGCTGCAGGGTCGATGCCATCAGCCAGGAGAGCAACCCCGGCAGCGGAGAGTGCGCCGAGAAATGGCGTTGCCGTTGCCGCGCCGACCCTCCAGTCGAGGCGGCCCCTGGCACGATTTCCCACGAATTCCTCCATACCTTCAACACATGTCCATAACTGCGTCGATACCAAAAGGCAGCGAGAATACGGAGACTTCGAAACCTACCAGGGTTGCCGCCACCTGAATAGCTGCAGTGCTGGCAGTGATTCCCACCAGCGCAACCGAGCTTGCAGCAAGCCCAACGACTCCGACCGCGAGAAGCATGCCCGCCACGAAACACTCTGAAGCCGCTCCAGTGGGATCGATATTGTTGGTCGGATTGCAGGCAGCGTAGGCGTACCGGTTGCCGTGCTTCGGGTTGCCGATGAAGCTGAGGTTGTCCTGCTGGGTGAAGCGGCCCTGACCCGGGTTGTACCAGCGCTGTCCGAACTTGGTGAAGCCGGTCTGCGAGTCGTACGTGCCGCCGGCGTAGCGGAGGACGTTGGTGGCCGCACCGAGGTAGTACTCGTCGGTGAGGGTGCCCTTGGGCACCACGGGCGCTGCCCCGCGGCAGCACGGGCGGTGCGTCGGGTCGGGCTGTCGTAGAGCCAGACGTTCTTGCCGGACCTGGGCGACACCAGCGAGGTGTCCGTCCTGGGGGCGGCGGACATGGGCGGGGCGGCGGACGCCGGACCGCCGACCGGGGCGATGACCATCGAGGCGGCCAGCACGGTGGCTGCCACTCCCCCGGTCGTGGTGCGTTTACCCATCAATTCTCCCTATGTTCTCCACGGGAGGGATTCCCGTGGTCGAAGCCATGCGGTAGTTGTGCCCCACCGGCCGGGAAAACGGCCGGAAATGGGCGCGCGGGTATGGTGCCGATCGCCGATTTGGCGACGACGACACAGGGTGCGGTTATTAGCAGCGGATGACGTCGGCGAAAGCGGGCCGGACCTGCTCAGGACGGCATCGAGCCGCCCCCAGAGGGTCAGCAGCGACGGTCCGGTGTCGGAGCTGTGCGGTGTGGCCTGTCGAGCAGACCATTGGCGGGCCAGGTTGCCGGCGTTATCCGCATGGCGACGCTTTCGGCGGCCGGTCGTGGGCGACGCCGACCCACAACGGGCAGCGGGCAGCAACGCCATTATTGACGGCGATTGTCCTGTGCATGATCGACTCCCCCGTGAGTCAATTGCCGTTCGACAAGCTTCCGCCCAAGAAGCTATCCATCGATTGAATGGGTGTCGATAAAAAACACAACCAGGTAGGAGCTATGCCTGAATTCCCACACAATCGGACACCGATGTGACGATCCGTGTTCGGGCGGTAGGGCCGACCGTCACCCGCCCACAGGCGGCAGATCACCAGTGGGCCGGAGTGCCGGCGACGACCGGGGGCCTGACATCCGCCACTCCGGTCCGCCCGAACGAGCGCCCCGGGGTGGGCGGTCAGCGGTCGACGGTGCGGCGTACCCCGTCGTGTCCGGCGCAGGGCTTCGGCCGGCCGCCGGTCAGGCTGACCGCGCCGTCACGGCACAGCACCAGGTAGCCGCGCCCGGCCCAGAACTCCGGCACGCAGTCGAACCAGTCGCAGACCCGGTGGTCGGGCTCGCGGACCCGGTCGCCGCCGCAGTAGTCGTACCCCATCGGGTTGGCAGGTGCCCCGCAGCGCCGCTCCCGCACCACCGACGGCGAGGGGGACGGGTGGTGCGGTGTCGGCGACGGCGGCCTGGTGCGCGACGGGACGGGCGCGGGCGCGGCGGTGGCCGCCGCCGCCACCTCCGGCGTCACCGGCGGATCCGACTCGACGAGCACCGCCGGCACCACCAGGGTCAGCGCGGCGGCCACCGCGACGGTACGGCGACCGCCGGGGACGCGGGCGCTGATCCGCGCCTGCGCGGGGGTGGCGATCGCCGGCCGGAACGGCGCGCTCTCGGCGTGCGCCGCGATCAGCTCGTCGAGCTGGGCGAGGACGGCGGATCGCTGCTCGATGGCGTCGGCGAAGGCCAGGGTGAGCACGAACCGGAACTCGGCCGTCGCGCCCGGCGGCAGCAGCACACCGGAGGTCTGCCGCCGGTCCAGGACCTGGATCAGGGTGACCGGCGCCGCCGGGTCGTGCAGCAGCCCGGTCATCCTCCCGTACGCCCAGTCGCGCCGGCCCCTCCCGCCGACCAGGACCAACCGGCGGTTGGTGACCACCGCGATGCCGGCGTCGGTGACCCGGACCCCGTCGGGCAGCCGGTGGCGCAACCGCCCGCAGTCCGGCTCGACGACCAGGTCGGGGGCGGGCAGCACGCCTGTGTGCCGGACCTCGACCAGTTGCGCGCCGGGCATCGTCGCGAGGACGGCCTCACCCGGGCCCAGTGCCAGCGGCAGGCCGACGCCGGCCGCCGCCGTGCCCCGCAGGCCGACGGCGAGTGCGCGCAGTCGGCGCAGCTCGTCGTCGCGGCGTCGCCAGGCCCGCTCGACGGTGCGGAAGGCCCGCCGCCGCCGTTCGTTCTGCTGGCGTGCCCAGGTGTAGCGCCAGGTGGAACCCGTCGAATCAGTCATCGCCACGCCGATCCCTCCGCCGCGCGAGCCACCAACCGGGGTGTTCACCCGGCTCAACGGCAGCGACGAGCCCGACGGACCGGTAATGCGGATTTACCACCCGATCGGGGGATGGATTCCGATGAAGGCGGCACACGCCGCGCCGGTTCACCTTCCGGCCCGACGCCATGCGGGGTGGGGCGTCCATGGGTAACGTCAGCCGCAGCCGGGTCCGCACCGCAGCGCCCGCACCACCGACGCCAAGGGGGACCTGTGACCGGCCCGGACCAGCGCCACCTGGTGCTCGGCGTCGACATCGGCACCACAAGCACCAAGACCGTGGCGTACGACACCGAGGGCCGCCAGCTCGCCAGCCACTCCGTCGGCTATCCGCTCGAAGAGCCGCACCCCGGCTACGCCGAGCAGGATCCGCAGCTCATCTTCGACGCGGTGGTGGAGACGATCCGCACCGTCGTCACCGAGCTGGGTGACGGGATCGCCGGCCTGTCGTTCAGCACCGCGATGCACAGCCTGATCGGCCTCGACCCGGACGGCGTACCGCTCACCCCGTCGGTGACCTGGGCCGACTCCCGGGCCAGCAGCCAGGCCGAACGGTTGCGCGCCGCCCCGTGGGGGCTGGCCCTGCACCGGCGCACCGGCACCCCCGTGCACCCGATGGCCCCACTGCCCAAACTCCTCTGGTACGCCGAGCAGGAGCCGAAGCTGCACGAGCGGGTCGCGCACTGGGTCGGCATCAAGGACTACGTGCTGCTGCGGCTGGCCGACGCGCTGGTCACCGACCACTCGGTCGCCTCGGCCACCGGTCTGATGGACATCCACCAGCTCGTCTGGGACGGCCAGGCGCTGCGGATCGCCGGGATCACCGAGGAGCAACTCCCCCAGCTCGTCCCCACCACCACCGTGCTGCCGGGGCTCACCGCCCGCGCCGCCATCGCCACCGGCCTGCCCGCCGACACCCCGATCGTGGTCGGCGCGGGCGACGGCCCGCTGGCCAACCTCGGTCTCGGCGCGGTACGCCCCGGCGTCGTCGCCTGCTCCATCGGCACCTCCGGGGCGATGCGGGTGGCCGTCGAACGTCCCGCCGTCGACCCGCTCGGCGGGGTGTTCTGCTATGCGCTCACCGAGGACCGCTGGGTGGTCGGCGGGGCGATCAACAACGGTGGGATCGTGCTCCAGTGGGCCGGCGACGCGCTCGCCCCCGAGTTCGGCGAGCACGGCGAGGAGGAGCTGCTGGCGCTGGCCGCCACCGCCCCGGTCGGCTCCGGTGGGCTGATCATGCTGCCGTACCTGCTCAGCGAGCGGGCGCCGCACTGGAGCTCGCTGCCGCGCGGGGCGTACGTGGGGTTGACCCACGGGCACCGCCGCGAACACCTCGTCCGGGCCGCGTTGGAGGGGGTCTGCCAACAGCTCGCCCTGGTCCTGGCGTCGGTCCGGGCGGCCGGCAACGAGGTCCGCGAGGTCCGCGCCAGCGGTGGTTTCGCCCGCAGCCCGCTGTGGCGGCAGATGCTCGCCGACGCGCTCGGCATGCCGGTCCGGTTCCCCGCCGGCCACGAGGGCTCCAGCTTCGGCGCGGCGCTGCTCGGCATGCAGGCGCTCGGCCTGATCGACTCCATCGACGTCGCCGCCGACCTGGTGCACATCGACGAGACGGTACGCCCCGAGCCCGCCTCCGCCGCCGTCTACGCCGCCCTGCTCCCCCTGCACTCCGAGCTGTACGACGCGCTGGTGCCCACCTTCGCGTCGCTGCGCCGGCTGGCGCCCAGCCTGCCGGCGGAGCCACCACCCACACCCGCACCCATGTGATCGCCCGTCCCCTCCCGGGTCGGACGCCGTCCGAAGGTCGTGATTACCGTGCTCGCTCTCCTCGCCGCACCGGCGGAACCGGCCACCAGCGCCGGTGACGCCCAGCTCGTCGTGGCCGCCCTGCTGGGCATCGCCGCGGTGGTGCTGCTCATCGCCTGGGGCAAGGTGCACCCCTTCCTGTCGCTGATCCTCGGTGCGGCGGTGCTCGGCGTGGTCGCCGCCATGGCCCCGGACAAGATGATCAGCTCGTTCAGCGCCGGCGTCGGCTCCACCGTCGGCGGGGTGGGTCTGCTGATCGCGCTCGGCGCGATGATCGGTGGGCTGCTCGCCGAGTCCGGTGGGGCCGACGGCATCGTCAGCCGGGTCGTCGGACGGGTCTCCGGCTCCGCCCTGCCCTGGGCGATGGCCGGGGTCGCCGCGCTGATCGGCCTGCCGCTCTTCTTCGAGGTGGGCGTGGTGCTGCTGGTGCCGATCGTGCTGCTTGTCTCGCTGCGCACCGACGTACCGCTGATGAAGATCGGCATCCCGGCGCTGGCCGGCCTGTCGGTGCTGCACGGCCTCGTCCCACCGCACCCCGGGCCGCTGGTGGCGATCTCCTCGCTCAACGCCGACCTGGGCCTCACCCTGGGTCTGGGCCTGATCATCGCCATCCCCACCGTGATCATCGCCGGCCCGGTGTTCGGCAACTTCATCGCCAGGTACGTGCCGGCCACCGCCCCGGCCGCACTGCTGCCCACCCGGCAGCCGGCCACCGGCGGCGGCGGCCGGCGCGGACCCGGCAGCCCGGACGCCCCCGCCGCCGAACGCGGCCGGGGAACCGGCGGCCCGGAAGCCGGACGTGGCCGACCCGGCGACGACGTGGACGGCGACCTGCTCACCGACGACGACCTGGTCAACCCGGGCACCGGTCGGCCGGGCGCCCCGGTCGACGACAGCGGCACCGAGACCGCCCGGCGTGCCCCGAGGTTCTGGCCGGCGGTGCTCACCGTGCTGTTGCCGGTGGTGCTGATGCTGCTGCGCGCGGTCGGCGAACTGGCCCTGGCCGAGGGGACCTTCGCCCGGCAGGCCCTGGACATCGTCGGCACCCCGATCGTGGCGCTGCTGGCCGGCGTGATCGTCGCCATGTTCACCCTCGGCTACCAGGCCGGCTTCAGCCGCAGTCAGGTCTCCTCGGTGCTCGGCGGCTCGCTGCCGCCGATCGCCGGCATCCTGCTGATCGTCGCCGCCGGTGGCGGATTCAAGCAGGTGCTCGTGGACGCCGGGGTGGGCAACCTGGTCGCCGACGCCGCCAAGGACGCCAATCTCTCCCCGCTGCTGCTGGGCTGGCTGGTCGCCGTCGGCATCCGGGTCGCCACCGGCTCCGCGACGGTCGCCACCATCACCGCCGCCGGCATCGTCGCCCCGCTGGCAGCCAGCCTGGACCGCCCGGAGGTGGCGCTGCTGGCGCTGGCCATCGGCTGCGGGTCGCTGTTCTTCTCGCACGTCAACGACGCCGGCTTCTGGCTGGTCAAGGAGTACTTCGGGCTGACCGTGGGGCAGACCATCAAGAGCTGGTCGGTGCTGGAGACGATCATCTCGGTGGTCGGCTTCGCCGGCGTCCTCCTGCTCGACCTGCTGCTCTGACGGACCCCGCCGCCGGTCGGGCCGGCTCGCCCGCCCCGGCGGGGGAAAACGGCCCGGGTCAGGCGCCGGGGATGTTGCTCGGCGGGTCCTCGCCGATCAGGCCCGCCGCCGGCTTCTCCGCCGACACCGGCAGGCCGAAGTCCGCGTACGTCAGGTCGAGCGCCGAGACCTTGCCCGGCTCACCGGACAGCTCGATCCGGTAGCGGACCAGCCGCCCCTGCGCGTCCACGGTCGCGGTGAACGGCACCGCGGCGGCCCGCTCCCCGAGCACCCCGCCCAACCCGTCGCCGAGCACCTCGGTGCTGCGTCGCAGGTCCAGGGTGCCGGCGTAGGCCCGGTCGCCGGTGGCGCGTACCTCGGTGGCCGTGCCGAGGGTGGTGGCCAGCCGGGTGTTGTCCAGCCCGGTCCGCTTCGCGGCGGCCGCCTCGGCGGTGCCCAGGTGCCACCAGGTGCGCCCGTCCCAGACCGGCACCCGCCGGTCCGGGGCGGTCACCTTCACGTAGACGTCGGTGCCGGTGGCGAGCCGTTCGATGACCACCTTGCCGTTCGCCACGGCCAGCGTCGTCGTCTCCAGCCCGCGCCGGGCCTTCGGATCCCAGACCAGGGTGGTGCCGTCCCCGCCCGCGCCGTCACCCAGGCTCAGCCGGTAGGACTGCTGGTCGACCCGCTGCGCGGCGGCGGCCAGCACGGCGGTCGGCTCGGTCGGGGCCGGCCCGGACGCGGACGCCCCGGCGGCCGGTGTCGACCCGGCACCGCCACCGTCCGAGGTGCAGCCAGCCACCGCCACCAGTACGACGAGGACGGCGGCGGTGGCCAGCTTCGGGTGCTTCACGACGGTCTCCCCGGGCGGTGCGCCCGCCGGCCGAGCCGATCGACGCTTGTGACAGAGCGGTCGCGCCAGCCTAGCCCGAGGGCCTGCCGCCGACCGGCCACCCCTGCCCGGCCCTCTCCCCGGGAGCGACAACCAGCCCGGGCGCGCACCCGGGGGGACGACACCGCTCGGACCCGGGCACGCGCCGATACCGTTCCCCGCGCCCGTCGGCGCGCGGGTCAGGGAGCCTCGACGGCGGAGATGCGGTAGCGGTGCACCTCCGCGCCGAGGATCGCGGTCACCTGCTCCTGGGCCGGGCCGGACCCCCGGAACGCCAGCAACTGGTCGTCGGACTCCCACCGTTCGTAGACGTTGATCCGGCCCGGCTCGACCAGGTCGGGACCGATCGCGAAGTCCACGCAGCCGGGCGCCGCACGGGCCTGCCGGACGACCTCCAGGCAGGACTCCAGGTAGGCGTCCCGCTCGGCGGGTGCGACGTAGAGACTTCCGGCGACGATGAACACGGGCGACCTCCGGTAGGCGGGTGGCACGTCCCCCATCCTGACCTACCGGAGGTGACGCCCTCGTCGTCCCGGTCAGGCCCGGCTGATCGCGTTGGCGTGGATCGCCTCCACCAGGTACTCCGCCAGCCCCGGCGCGATCGTCTCGTAGTAGGCGGTGAACCGGGGATCGGCCAGGTACATGTCGGCCAGCCCGGTGTGCACCTCGTACGAGCAGTCGTAGAACCAACGGACGATGAGCTGCCGGTGCTCCTCGGCCAACGCCATCGCCTCCGCCGAGTCGGCCGGCGTCCCGCCGGTCAGCGCCGCCACGATCCGCCCGTTCCAGTCGTCCTGCGCCGCCCTGAACCGCAGCCAGTCCTCCTTCGAGTAGCCGGCCGCCCGTCGGGTCGACACCCGGTACGCCTCGGTGTCGCCCCAGCGCTGCCGCGCCTCCTCGGCGTGCTCCTCCGGATCGGCACCGCCGAAGACCTCGAACCGCTCCTCCGGGGTCAGGTTGATCTCCATCCGTCTCGCCTCCATCGCGATCTCGATCGCCGCGACCATCTCCTGGAGTTTCCCGATCCGCCCGGTCAGCAGGTCGTGCTGTCGGCGCAGGTGCGCCGCCGGGTCGGCGGTCGGGTCGTCGAGGATCGCCGCGATCTCCTCCAGCGGAAACCCCAGCTCCCGGTAGAAGCGGACGTGTTGCAACCGCTCCAGGTCCGCGTCGTCGTAGCGGCGGTAGCCGGCCGCCGTCCGGCCGCTCGGCGAGAGCAGCCCGATCTCGTCGTAGTGATGCAGCGTCCGGACCGTCACCCGGGCCGCCTTCGCCACCTGACCCACCGTGTACGCCATGGTTTCCTCCCTTCCTGCACCAAGGCTCCGGCCTGCCGTGACGTGAGGGTCAAGCCCGATTCTGCGCCGACTCCCCCGTTTCGCCGGCGGGATCAGCGTGGGGTGGGCAGGGCGTGCAGGCCACCGGGGCGGCCGTACCGGTAGCCCTGACCGTGGACGCAGCCGATAGCGGTGACCGCCACGTGCTGCTCCTCGGTCTCCACCCCCTCGGCCACCACCGCCAGGTCGAACGCCCCGGCCAACCGGGTGACCATCTCCACCGTGGCGTACGCCCGCGCGTCGGAGTCCAGCCTGGCCACGAACGACCTGTCGATCTTCAACTCGGTGGCCGGGATGCGGTGCAGGTAGCTCAACGACGAGTAGCCGGTGCCGAAGTCGTCGATGGCGATCCGGATGCCCAGCTCACGGAGCTGGGCGAGCCGTTCCAGCACCGCCTCGCTGCCGTCGATCAGCGCCGACTCGGTCAGCTCCAGGGTGAGCGCGCGGGGGGCCAGGCCGGCGGTGGCGGTGGCCGCCGTGACGGTGGCGATCAGGTCGGGACGGCGTACGTGCGCGGCGGCGATGTTGACCGCCACGGTCGCCTCGGGAACCCGGGCCCGCCAGGTCGCGGCGGCCCGGCACGCCTCGTGGATCACCCACCTGTCGATCGGCACGATCAGCCCGGTCTCCTCGGCCAACGGCAGGAACGCCGCCGGGGCGAGCAGTCCGAGCCGGGGATGCCGCCAGCGGACCAGGGCCTCCGCGCTGCGGACCGCACCGGTGGCCAGGTCGACGATCGGCTGGTATTCCAGGTGCAGTTGCTGCTCGTCGACGGCCCGCCGCAGGTCGGCGATCAGCTCCGCCCGGGTCACCGCCGATTCCCGCAGCGCCGGCGTGCAGGTGCGGTACGCGGACTTCCCGGCGGCCTTCGCCGCGTACATCGCGATGTCGGCGTCGCGCAGCAGGTCGGTGTGGGAGGCGTGCTGCGGACCGAACTCGGCGATGCCGATGCTCGCCGACGGGTGGACCCCGACGTCCTCCTCGCCCGGGGACGGTTGCAGGGCGGCGAGCAGCCGCCCGGCCAGCCGTTCCGGGGCGACCGGCCGGTCCCCGTCGACCAGCACGGCGAACTCGTCGCCGCCGAGCCGGGCGACCGTGCCGTCGGCACCGACCGCCGTCCGCATCCGGACCGCGATGCTGGTCAGCAGGGTGTCGCCGGTGGCGTGCCCGAACCGGTCGTTGACCTGCTTGAAGCCGTCCAGGTCGAGAAGCAGGACGGCCACCGGCGGGCCTTCGCGCAGCGCCTGGCGCAACCGCCTGTTGAACATCAACCGGTTCGGCAGGCCGGTGAGCTGGTCGGCGTACGCGAGCCGGCGCAGCCGGGCCACCAGCCGCAGGTTCTCGTTGGCGGCCAGCCCCTGCCGCAGGGCGAGCACCCCGAGCAGCGCCATCATCCCGACGAAGACCAGGGTCGGGGTCTGCCCGGTGGGTCGGCGGGCCAGCACCACCGCGATGATCGCCCCGCCGACCGGAAGGTAGGGCAGCGCCACCCGCCACCAGGACGGGAGCGGGGACTCGCCGATCTCCTCGGCGCCGTCGCAGGTCGGCGGCGGCGGTCGGGTGGTGGCGATGCCGATCAGCAGGTAACTCAGCGGCCAGCAGACGTCGATCGGGTGGCCGGGGGCGTAACTGCCGTGCGCCACCAGCGAGACGTAGACGGCGTCCGCGCCGGCCCGGGTGACCAGGCTCGCCCCGATCAGGGTCAACGGCGGCCACACCGGGCGGGCCGAGCCGGCCACCGCCACCAGGATGGTCAGCTGCATCAGGTCGATCATCGGGTAGAGCAGGCCGAACGTCCGCAGCGGATCGTCGAGGTCGGCGGCGGCGATGTCGCGGAACACCACCACCCAGCCGATCGGGATCAGGGCCAGCCCGACGATCACCCCGTCCAGCACCGTACGGGCCCGGCCGACCATGCTGCGTGGGGCGGTCAGCGCGGCGAGCAGGGCGGCCGTGCCGGTGACGATGCCGGCGGTGAAGACCGCGCCGATCAGCGGGGTGTGCGGCAGCTCGTCGGCGCTCAGCCGGTCCACCGTCCACAGCAGCCGGCCGGCGGCGGCGAGCCCCATGGTGAGCGCGAGCAGCGCCCAGAACCGGCGCAGCGGGGCGGGGTGCCGGCGCATCGTCCGGGTGCAGGCGAAACTGGCCCAACTCGCCACCACCGTGGCGGTCACGTCGCTGACCAGGGCGGCTCCGGGCAACGCGGCGAGCAGCCAGGCCAGCTCCAGGACGACGACCACCGACGCGACGACCGCACCCACCCGGGGAAGGGCCAGCGGCCGGGTCGGGGCACCGGAGACGGCGTCCTGGGGCAGCACGGTGATCGCTCCGGCTCTCTCTCCTGCGCACACCTCGACCGTGCAAACCGGCCACGGACGGCGAACCCTCGAAGCCTAGCCAGCGGCACGACCCGCCGCCAGGGTCCACCGGTCGGCTATCCGACCACTGAGGACGGATCAGGGACGGCGGCGGCAGGTGGCCCGCCGTGCGTCCACGGTGTCTCCTCCGCCGTCGGGAACGCTCCGGCCGGCAGGAACGCCTCCGACAGGGTGGTCAGGCAGAGCCGCTCCCCCACCTGCGGCACGCTGCCCGGTGGCGCGGTCAGCCCCCGGCCCATCCCACCGGACAGCTCCAGCACCACCTCGGTCCGGCTGTCCGCCACCGGGGTCACGAAGACCACCCGCGCCTTCTGCCCCGGCCGTGCCGTCGACCAGAGCGTCGCCCCGACCGGCACCCGTACCGGCTCGGTGGTCGACACCTGGATCCTCGGCCGCAGCACCGGCCGTTTGCCGCTGTCGTCCACCCGGGTCGGGTCGGCCAACGTCACGTCCCCGACGAACGCCTCCCCGGTCAGCCGGTGCTCGGCCATCACCAGCGGATCGTCGTAGGCGCGCTGCACCGCGTACGTGGTCGCGGCGCGTTCCAGCCGGTGCAGTCGTACCGCCGCCGCCACCGCGCCGTCGTGCCGGGGCTGCGGCCCGCCGTCGGCGTCGAGATGCTCGGCGTACCCGGTGAAGGCGTCCCGGTCGCCGGCCCACCGACCGGCCACCCGGGCCCCGGGCGGCAGGGTGCCGAGCAACCCCAGGCCGCGCCACATCAGCTCCCAGGTGGGCGCGAGCTGCCCGCGCAGCAACCGCACCAGCTCCGCGTACGCCGCGTCGCGCGCGACCGGGTCGTCGTCGGCCGCCGCCCAGGCGGCCGTCACCGGGGCGAGCGCCGTGTTGTCGAACTCCGGGTCGGTGGCCGGGCCGGCCGGCGGGCAGACCCGCGGGTCCTCGGCCCGGGTGGCGGCCTCGACACCTGTCGTGCCGGCCGGCGGGTCGATCCAGCCGAGCAGCGCCGGCAGGTGCAGGTCCTCCACCGCACTCTGCCCTGTCGCCCAGTGCAGGGTCAACGCGTCGGTCATCGCCAGCAGCGCCGACGAGCCGGGCTGCTCGGCCCGCTCGACGAAGAAGGTCAGCCAGCGGCCGAGCAGCGGCACGGCCGGGTGCACCGGGTGGTCGCCGTCCGGCCGACGGAACCGGGTCGACCGGCCCAGCAGGCGCAGGAAGGTGACCCCGGCCGGGTTCGGCACCCAGAGCTGCGGGGCGTCGGAGTAGCGGTAGCGGACGTCGCGGCCCCGGTCGACGGCCACCGCCTCCGAGACGCCCCGGAAGCCGTCCAGCCACGGCAGCACGATCGCGGCCAGCTCGGTGACGAACCGGAAGCGCTGGTCCCGGTTGCGGGGCTGCGGCACGATCAGCAGCCGGGCGTCGTCGGGCGCGGTGCCGACCAGCGCGGCGAGCGGGGCGTGCGCCTCACCTGCCATCGCCAAAGGCACCAGCACCAGCGGGCGCTCCGCCAGGTGCAGGTGCCGGACGGTGGCGACCGGCTGGGCCAGCCCGGCGGCGACGGCCTGCGCCTTCGCCAGCGCGCGCAGCGTACTCATGCGGGGTTGCCGGCGAGGGCGTCGGCGCGCAGCCGGGCGGCGGCCCGCAGCAACGCGGCGGCCTCCTCCCGCTCCGGGTCGGCGGTCCGTTCGCCGGTCGCCAGGGCCAGCACCTCGGCCACCTCGGCGATGCCGCCGAGCGCCTCCCGCACCGGGCGGCCCAGCGCGCCGGTCTGCCCCCGTGCCTCGTTCCGACAGAAGTACGCCAGCTCGCAGCCGGCCAGGCAGTCCGGCGCGTAGCGGGCCGGCACGGTACGCAGGGCGGCGGTCACCGTCACCGGGTCGGCGGCCGGGTCGGCGGTGAAGTCGGCAGGCACGGCGGCGAGCAGGTCGTCCAACCGGGCCATCCGGTCCAGTTGGCGACGCAGCACAAGCAGTTGCTTGCGGACGTCGATCAGGCTGGCCACCGGCCGGTTGGCGAAGTCCCGCGGGCAGACCAGCACCACCTCGTGCGACACCGACTCCGGATCCCGCCCCTCGGCGGCGAGCAGGTCACGCAGCGCCAGCACGTAGACGGCCGACTGGACGGCGGCGGCGGACACCTTCGCCGGGTCGGCCTGCCCGTCGATCACCGGGAACGACTTGATCTCCACGACGTGGAACCGGCCGCCGAGCCGGGCGGCGACCAGGTCCGGTTCCAGGTGCACCCGCTGACCCGCCACGTCCAGGCCGAGCAGCGGATGGTCGAACAGCGCCGCCTCCGCCCCGCCGGCGGTCAACGCCGCCCGGGACCGTTCCCGCCGGTCCGGAAGGTCGTCCGCCCCGCCCAGGTCCGTCCAGCTCGCCCGCTCCGGCACCGGTACGCCCAACCGCTGCGCGACCAGCCGCAGCAGCTCCGCACCGCCGTCCGCCTTGACCTGCGCCTCGAACGCGTTTCCCCTGGTGATGGCGAACCGGGACTGGCCGAACCGGGCCGGGAACCCGACCCGCTCGGCGAGCGCGGACTTGTCGACCCCGGCGCCGTCGAGCACAGCCCGCCGGGCGCAGCCGGGGTTGCCGGTGAGTGCGGCGAGCGTCCGGGCGTTGTGTCGTTTCGGGGGCGCGTCACCCCGAATGGCAGCCAGGCGTTGCGCGGTGCTCGTCACGACAGGCCACGATAGCCGCCCCGCCCGACCCTGCACCCCGGGCCGCCGCCCGACGACGTCGTCGTCCGTCTAGTCGGTCAAGGCAATCGCCCGGACCGTCAGCGCAGGGCGGTCAACCCGGGTCACAGCGCGGGGTGGCCCACCCGGGGCCGCAGGGCAGGGCGGCCCACCCGGGGCCGCGGAGCGGGGCCGTCGCCTGGGGTGGGGATCGGGGTTCAGCGTCCGGCGGACCGGTTCCAGGGCGAACGGGGTGAGCGGGCACCGGCGAGCGGCCGGTGGCGGCGGCGCGTCCGGCGGCGGCCCGGGGTGCAGGGCGGGCGGGAGGCGGTGTACAGCGGCACGGTCGGCCCGTCCGGCGGCCAACCGATCAACCAGCAGAGGAAGCGTGCCACGGTCAGCTGACCGGGAGGCGGCGGGCCTCGTCGGCGTCGACGGCGTACTCGGCTCCGCAGAACGAACACTGCTGCACGTACTTCGTCCGGATCGGGATCAGCGGGACGAAGAAGAGGGTGAACTTCGTGGCCCGGCGGCTGATCACCTGCGCGGCCTGGTTGCCACAGTGCCGACAGACCGCCGTCACCACCCCTGCCCGGGTGACCTTGGTACGGAGTCCGAAGATGAAGAACATCGTCCCGCAGTACCCAGCCCGACGCTCCGGGAACCGCCGCGCGGAGATTTCCCGGTGGCCGGCCGGTGCACCGGCGGAGCGACCCGCTAACAGTGCCCGAGTCACATGCCCGAGCTGCGTGCCCGAGTCACGTGCGCGGATCGCGTGCCCGAGCCGCATGCCCGAGCCGCATGCCCGGATCGCGTGCCCGGATCGCGTGCCCGGATCGCGTGCCCGGATCGCGTGCCCGGGCCGGTGTCCGGATCGCGTGCCCGGGCCGGTGCCCGGATCGCGTGCCCGGGCCGGTGTCCGGATCGCGTGCCCGGGCCGCGTGTCCGGATCACCAACCTCTGTCCGACGTCCTTTGGAGCTGATGACGTTAGCGATTCACTGACAACTGGGACCTCGCCGAGCACCACGCGCCACACGACACGACCCGGCAGGCCTCCGTCGTCACCTGCGGACAACACGACACGGAGCCGCCGCTCGCGAGAACATGGCCCGGCTCGGTGGCCCGCCGTCGCCTCCGCGCACCGGTGATTCGTTTGCGTCATCAGCTCGACAGGATCCGCATGCACGGTCCCGCCCCTGGAACTGCCGGACCGGCCCTGCCCCCGGGCGTCCCGAAACCCGCCCTTCCTCCCGGGCACCCACACCGGAGTGTCCAGGGGAAGGATCGAGGCGGATACCGACGACCACATCCCGCGCGGGCAGAGACCGCAGCGCAAAGACCGCAGGCCAGAGACCGCACAGCTGGGCCAGAGGGGGCAAGGCCGGAGGGCTGGGGGCGGGAACGGGGGCGGGAACGGGGGCGGGAACGGGGATCAGGCGGCGGGAGCGCCGGTGTGGATCTCCTCGGCAACCCAGATCGGCTGCCAGTCGGCCATGTCGTGGAATCGGCACAGCTCGAGCATGCCGGCCACCGACCCGCACCACATCGCGTACGGCGGGTTGCCCTCGTCGAACCCGCTCTGCACGAAGGTCAGAGTCGTCTTCCCGCCGGATTCGGCCAGTTCCCAGGTGGTGACGCCGACCGGTCCCCAGTCCACCGACATCTTCCGGCCGGGCTCCAGGTCGACCACCTTCGCCGCGGGCCCGGCGTCGAAGCCGCCCATGGCGTACCGGCCGCCGACCCAGGGCTCGATGCCGATCGGGTAGCCGAACCAGGCGCTGGCCTGCGCCGAGTCGGTCAGTGAGGTCCAGACCCGGTCGATCGGCGCGGCGATGGTCAGCTCACCGCGCAGGTCGGTGGAGGTGAAGTCGGTCTTCGGCAGCAGCGGACGACCCTCCAGGTAAGCGGCGAGGTTGGCGATCGACAGCGACCACCAGGTCTGCAGCACTCCTCGGATGCTGCTGCCGTCCAGCGCCTCGGCGAAGTGGAAGTGGGTCTGGCTGAGGGTCAGCAGCGTGGTGTCCGGCCCCTCCGACGTCAGGCGCAGTTCGCTGGTCGTCTCCACCCCGTCGATCAGCCAGCCGAAGCGCAACGTGTACGGGTCGGCGTGCAGCACCCGCTGGTGGGGCGCATCGCCGTCGGGCGTGTGCCGGCCCCAGAACTCGTACCGGCCGGGCAGCTCGACCTCGGCGTGCTCGGTCAGCCAGACGCGCAGCGCTGCCGGGTCGGTGAGCGCCCGCCAGACGGCCTCGACCGGCGCGGCGAGCCGGGCACCCAGCGTGAGTGGTTCAGTCACGGTCTTCTCCCTTGGGATAGCAGGCCACGGCGAGCTTGAAGGCGTCCCCCTCGACGCCGCCGTAGCGGGTGAACAGGTCCTGCAATGTCGACTGCAGGTCGTGCAGGAACTCCTGCCGACGCTCGGCCGGCACCCGGATCTCACCGGAGACCCCGATCGAGGGCAGTTCCGGCGCGCTCCGGTCGAGCGCCGCGACGTCGGCCTGGACCTCCTCCATCAGGTCGAGCAGGTGACCCAGGCTCAACTCGTCGGATACCCGGCGGGCTCCGCCGATCCGGCCGACAAGCCGGGGCGAGAGCCAGTAGGACCGGGCCACGGCCTGCCAGATGCCCTCGCTGATGCCGCGCACCCTACGGCTGGACACCTGCTCGACCAGGCCGGCCGCGGCGAGTTGTTTGACGTGGTAGTAGACCCGCTGCGGGGTCTGGTTCAGCCGGGCCGCCACCTCGGTGCAGGTGCGTGGCTCGGCCAACTGCCGCAGCACGTCCACGCGCTGCGGCTTGAGCAGGATCTCGGCCTGCTCGATCTGCTCCAGGTACAGGACGTCTCTCATCGCAAAAACAATCCTGTACGTAAAAAATCTGCTTGTCAATCGGGTCGACGAAAGCCGCGCCGGGATGGCGCGGCTTTCGTCCCAGCGGTCGTACGACGGTCAGGGCGTCCAGTCGGGACGAAGCGGGTAGCCGTCGTCGCCCATCGGCCCGTTGCGGGTGGCCAGCACCTGGTGCAGCTGGATGCCGTTGCGCTCGAAGGCCAACCGCGACCCGGCCATGTAGAGCCCCCAGACCCGGGCGGTGCCCAGGCCCACCTCGTCGACGCAGAAGTCCCAGTTCGCCACGAGGTTGCGACACCAGGCGGCCAGCGTCAGCGCGTAGTGCTGCCGCAGGTTCTCCTCGTGGTGCACCTCCAACCCGGCGTCGTGCACCTCGCTGATCAGGCGACCCGGCCCGGCCAACTCGCCGTCGGGGAAGACGTACCTGTCGATGAACGCGCCGGAGCGGTGCGGGGCCCGGTTGTCGGCCCGGGTGATGCAGTGGTTGAGCAGCCGCCCGCCGGGGCGCAGCCGATCCCGCAACGCCCGGAAGTATGCCGGGTAGTTGCGCACCCCGATGTGCTCGGTCAACCCGATCGACGAGATCGCGTCGAACCGCTCCCGGGGGGCGTCGCGGTAGTCGAGGTGGCGCACCTCGGCCAGCCCGGTGAGCCCCTCCCGCGCGATGGCCGCCTGCGCCCACTGCGCCTGCGCCCGGGACAGGGTCACCCCGATCGCCTTGACGCCGTACTCGCGGGCCGCGTGCCGGACCATGCCGCCCCAACCGCAGCCCACGTCCAGCAGGCGCATCCCCGGCTTCAGTGCCAGCTTGCCGGCGACCAGGTCGTACTTGGCCGCCTGGGCCTGCTCCAGGGTGTCGGCCGGGCTGCGGTACACCGCGCAGGTGTACGTCATCGAGTCGCCGAGCACCTTCTCGTAGAAGGCGTTCGACACGTCGTAGTGGTGCGAGATGGCCGTGCTGTCCCGGAAGCGGGAGTGCCGCAGCCCGCCCATCACCCGCCGCCAGCGGGGCAACGCCTCCTGCGGCGGGGCCGGCGGGGGCCGCAGCCGCTCCCAGCCGAGCCCGCGCGCCAGGGCCAACCCCTCGGCCACCGGGGGAATCCGCAACCGCAGGTCCGCGAGCACGCTCAGGGCGTCGTACGGGTCGCCGGGGTGCACCCCGCCCAGCCCGAGGTCGCCACTGACGTACGCCCGCACCATGCCCAGGTCACCCGGGGCGGTGAGCAGATAGGACAGCCCCCGCTCGGAACGGATGTCGAGGGTGATACCGGCGTCGGCCGGGCCGATCGCGCTGCCGTCGTAGCCGGTCACCCGGATCGGCAGGTCCCGCGTGGTGACCGCGCGGACGACGTCGGCGACGGTCGGGCCGGGTCGACCCCCCGACGGGGGGCTGGCCGGGGCGCTCGCCGCCCCCTGTTCTCGGTCGGTCAGGCTCATCTTCGTGCAACCGCCTTCTCGTAGAGTCCGGTGAGCCGGTGGTCCGGGTCGTAGCGGTCCTTCACGGCACGCCAGGTCTCCCCGCCGTAGAGCCGATCGAAGGCCGCCCGGTCGTAGTACGCGTCGGAATAGAGCGACTTGTGCCCGCCCAGCTCCGACACCGCCCGCTCGATGGAGCGGTTCATGTCACCGTCCGTGGCACCCGCCGCGATCGGCACGCTGCCCCAGAAGCCGATGTTGACGTACGTGCGGCCGGGGTGCAGCGGGTATAGCGGCCAGTTGCGGGCCGAGCCGGGGCCGGCCGGCTCGCGCAGCCGCAACGGGCAGAGCCACACCGGTGTCATCCCCACCTCGCGGTCGAACCACCGCAGGAACCCGGCCGTGCCGTCCAGCGGAATCTCCACGTCCTGCACGACCCGTTCCCGGGCCGGCCGACCCCGCCACCGGTCCACCCGGGCGGCCACCTGGTGCCGGTGTTCCAGCCGGACCAGCCGGTGGTAGACGTCGCTGCGCCGCCAGCGGGCCGGCCAGAGCCGACGCACCACCGGGTGCTGCACCCCGAACGCGGCCGAGCACCAGAACCAGTCGGTGTCCCAGCGCCAGAGGTAGTCGTGGCCACTCAGGGCGTCGCGCACCCGGCGGCGCACCGAGCGGTAGTAGATGTCCTGCCCGGTGTAGTCGCTGAGCCGCTCCGGATCGTCGGTGAAGGAGCCGAGGACCAGGTAGGACTCGCCGGGGCTGAACACCACGCCGTCCATCGCGTCGACCGGCCGCCCCTCCCACTCGCCCTTGGCCACCACGTCGGCGATCGCGTCGGTCAGCTCCTCCAGCCGGGTGAACCGGATGTTGCGCAGGGCCACCGCCCGACCCACCGGCTGGAGCTCGATGCGCAGCCGGGTGGCGTACCCGAGGCTGCCCAGCGAGTTGGGGAAGGCGGCGAACAGGTCGGCGTGCGGCCCGTCCGGTCGGGCGGTGACCACCTCACCCGCGCCGGTGAGGACGTCCAGCTCGACGACCGACTCGTGCGGGAGCCCGTTGCGGAACGACGTCGACTCGATGCCCAGCCCGGTGACCGCACCGCCCAGGGTGATCGTGCGCAACTGGGGCACGACCAGCGGCATCAACCCGTGCGGCAGGGTCGCGTCGACCAGGTCCTCGTAGGTGCACATGCCCTGCACGTCGGCGGTGCGGGCGACCGGGTCGACCGCCAGGACGCCGCCCAGCCCACTCACGTCGAGCCCGGGTGCGCCGGTGACCGACCGGGGTCGGAACAGGTTGGAGGTGCGTTTGGCAAGTCGTACGGGTTGCCCCGGAGGCACTGCGGCGTACGACCGCCGCAACGCGTCCACCGCCAGCTCATGATCACGCTGCGCGCGCATGAGATCACCTTACGCGCGAAGCACCATTCCGTGGGCCCCTCCGGTGGCCGTTTCGCCGAGGACGTCCGGGGCGTCGACCCGGTCACGCACCGCGGGCCGACTGGCCCCGGGCCCGTCCGGTGGGTCACCATTCCGGCATGGCCGTCCCCGATCCGCACCGCGACCCGTCCGGCACCGTGTACGGCGTCCGGCGGCCCGCCCGCCCCGGGCCGACCCGCGATCCGCTGATGCGGTTCGCGCTGGCCGCCGGGCTGGTGGGCGTACTGCTGGGGGTCTTCTTCGCCACCGGTGTGCTGGGGGGCGGCGACGGCCGGGAGCAACCGGTGGTGCCGGCCGCAGCCGCACCGACCCCCGGCGCGCCCACCACGGCGGCACCGCCGGCCAGCCCGCCGCCCACGACCACGGCACCGCCCACCCCGACCCCACCGCCCACCACCCCGGCCACGCTCTCCGGGCCGACCGTGCTGCGCGCGGTCACCTCCGGCCTCTGCGTCGGCACCGACGGCGACGGCGAGACGGCCGCCGCCGAGTTGGCCACCTGCACCGGCGGGCCGGAGCAGCAGTGGGTCGCCAACCCGGTCGCCCCGGACCTGGTGACGCTCACCAACGCCGGACACGGGCAGTGCCTCGACGTCGAGGGCGGCAGCGGTGACGACGGCGCGAGGCTCCAGCAGTTCGGCTGCCACGGGCAGGCCAACCAGCAGTGGCGGGTGACCCCGGTCGGCACCGGGCCGGTCCTGCTGGTCGGCGTCCAGTCCGGCAAGTGTGCGCAGGTCAGGAACGACGGCACCGGGCCCGGCGACGACCTGGTGCAGGCCACCTGCACCGCCGCCGCCGGCCAGCAGTGGACCCTCGGCTGACCGGCGCGGCGCGGCGGTCGCCGTAGCGGGGCCGGTGCACCGGGCGGACCTCGACCCACCGGGCGGCCGGCAGCCCGACGGCAGGCCAGGCCGGCAGCCCGACGGCAGGCCAGGCCGGCGTCGGTCAGCCCCGGTAGCTCCAGGCTGCGGCGGTGCGGGCCGGCACCAGGAACGGCGGCGGCACCGCGCGACGTCGGCGCAGCAGCAGCGACAGCACCCCGGCCCCGATCGAGAGCGCCCCGGCCGCGTACCAGGCCGGCGCGTAGTCGCCGAGCCGGTCGCGGACCAGGCCGGCGCCGGTCGCCGCGACGGCGGCCCCGAACTGGTGCGCGGCGAAGACCCAACCGAAGACCACCGCCGCCGAGCCGCCGAAGTACTCCCGGCACAGGGCCACCGTCGGCGGCACGGTCGCCACCCAGTCCAGGCCGTAGAAGACGATGAAGACCAGCATGCTCGGCGCGACGCCGCCGGTGAACAGGCTGGGCAGCACCAGCAGCGACAGGCCCCGCAGCCCGTAGTAGGCGGCGAGCAGCAGCCGGCTGTCCACCCGGTCGGTGAGCCAGCCCGAGGCGATGGTGCCGACGATGTCGAAGAGCCCGACCAGGGCGAGCAGCCCCGCCGCCGTGGTCTGCGGCATCCCGTGATCGTGTGCGGCCGGCACGAAGTGGGTGCCGACCAGGCCGTTGGTGGTCGCACCACAGATCGCGAAGCCGCCGGCGAGCAGCCAGAACGGGCGGGTGCGGGCGGCGGCGGCGAGCGCGCCGACGGCCCGCGCGGCGGCGCCGCCCGCCGGCGGGGGCGGCGGCGTCACCTCGGTCGTGCCGTAGGCGGGCAGGCCGAGATCCGCCGGGTGTTCCCGCAACAACCAGACCACAAGTGGTACGACCGCCAGCGCCGCTGCGGCCACCACCAGTGCCGCCGTACGCCAACCGTGGTCACGGACCAGCACCGCCAGCAGCGGCAGGAAGACCAGTTGACCGGCCGCCCCACCGGCGGTGAGCACCCCGGTGACCAGCCCGCGTCGGGCGACGAACCAGCGCCCGGTGACGGTGGCGACGAGGGCCAGCGCCATCGACCCGGTGCCCAGCCCGACCAGGACACCCCAGCAGAGGATCAGTTGCCAGCTCGCCGTCATGAAGACGGTCAGGCCGCTGCCGAGGGCCACCAGCGCCAGCGCGCCGGCCACCACCCGGCGGATGCCGAACCGGTCCATCAGCGCGGCGGCGAACGGGGCGGTCAGGCCGTAGAGCAGCAGGTTGACCGAGACGGCGGCGGAGATGGTGGCCAGCGGCCAGCGGAACTCGGCGTGCAGCGGGTGCAGCAGCACCGACGGGGTGGCGCGGAAGCCGGCCGCGCCGACCAGGGCGACGAAGGTCACGGCGGCCACGGTCCAGGCCGGGTGGAGGCGACGGGATCGGATCACGCTCCGAGTCTCGGCGGCGTGCCCGGGCGGCGGCGAGTGGCCGGAAAGCCATCGTACGCAATAATCGGGCCATGACCCTCGTGCCGCACCGGATCGGCGTGCTGGCCCTCGACGGCGTGGTCGGCCTCGACCTGGGTGCCCCGGCGCAGGTCTTCGGGGCTGCCCGTGGCGACGACCGGCTACCGCTCTACACCGTCGACACCTGCACCCCCGGTGGCCGCCCGGTCCGCAGCACCGCCGGTTTCCGGGTCCTGCCCGACCACGACCTAGACCTGCTGACGACCGTCGACACGGTGGTGGTGCCCGGCCTGCACGACGGCCCGCCGATGACCGACGGCACGCTCGACCCGGCGGTGACCACGGCGCTGCGGGCCGCCCACCGCCGGGGCGCCCGGGTGATGTCGATCTGCACGGGCGCGTTCGTGCTGGCCGCCGCCGGGCTGCTCGGCGGCCTCCCGGCCACCACCCACTGGGCCTACGCCGACCGCTTCCGCCGGCTGTACCCCGAGGTCGACCTCGACCCGGACGTGCTGTTCATCGACGCCGGCCGGGTGCTCACCTCGGCCGGGGTGGCCGCCGGCATCGACCTCTGCCTGCACGTCGTCCGCAGCGACCACGGCAGCGAGGTGGCCAACCGGGCGGCCCGGCGGTGCGTGGTGCCCCCGTGGCGCGACGGTGGCCAGGCCCAGTACATCGAGCGGCCGGTGCCGCGCACCCCGGCCAGCGGCACCGCGGCCACCCGGGAGTGGGCCCGGCAGCGCCTGCACGAGCCGGTCGCCCTGCGGGAGTTGGCCGCCCACGCCCGGATGAGCGTGCGCACCTTCACCAGGCACTTCCGCTCGGAGACCGGGCTGAGCCCGGCGCAGTGGCTGCTCCAGCAGCGCACCGACCACGCCCGACTACTCCTGGAGACCACCGACCTGAGCGTCGAACAGGTGGCCCGGCGGGCGGGCTTCGGCACCACCGCCGCCCTGCGCCAGCACCTGCACACCCGGATCGGCGTCTCCCCCTCGGCCTACCGCCGCACCTTCCGCCGCGCCCCGGCCGCCGGGTCGGCACCTGCGGAGTCAGGCGGGCTGCGGCTGGTCGCTCAGCATCCGTAGCTGCCCGAGCTGCCGGGGCAGACGCAGCCCGGCCCACTGTCCACAACCCCCTTGCCACCCCGTCGGGCAGGGGGTCGTGCCGCCCGGATCACCCGGACGGACGGCACGTCGGCGGGGCCGGGATCAGCGCCCGGGGGTGCGCCGGGAACGGAGGTAGTCGGAGACCACGTACTCGCCCAGGTCGCCCAGGTCGGGGGTGAACAGGCGGCCCCGGGAGCGGCGGGCCACCGCGTCCATGAAACGGCGCAGGCCGGGATCCTCACCCAGCAGGAACAGGTTGAGGGTGACACCGGCACGGGCCAGCCGGTCCACCTCGCGGATGGTGGCCTGGACCGTCTCCGGCAGCGGCGGCCAGTGGAAGTACGCCTCGCCGTCGTCCGGGTCGAGGTGGGCGGTCGGCTCACCGTCGGTGACCACCAGCACCACCGGCTCGGCCCCCGGGTGCCGGCGCAGGTGCCGCCCGGCCAGCCGCAAGGCGTGCTGGAGGTTGGTGCCCTGCCGCAGGTCCGGCTCCACCGCCGCCAACTCCTGCTGGGTCAACGGCATCGCCTCCAGGCCGAAGCCGACGATCTGCAACGCGTCCTGCGGGAACCGGGTCGCCATCAGGTGCGACAGGGCCAGCGCCGTCTGCTTCATCGGCCCCCACCGCCCCTGCGACACCATCGAGTACGACAGGTCGACGCAGAGCACCACCGCCGCCGACGCCCGCCGTTCCGTCTCCACCACCTCGAAGTCCTCGACGGCGAGTTGGAGCGGCACCGTGGGACCGGCACGGCTGACCGCCCGGGTGAGCGTGCGCACCACGTCCAGCGGCTGCTCGTCGCCGTACTCCCACTGCCGGGAGGCACCGCTGACCTCGCCGGCCGCCCCGGCCGTGCGCAGGTCGTGCTGGCCGCGCGGGCCGGCGGTGAGGTCGGCGAAGACCCGGCGCAGCGCGGTGCCCGCCAACCGGCGCAGCGCCTTCGGGCTGAGCGTCAGCCCGTCGGCGTCCCGGCCCACCCAGCCCTGCCGGCGCAGCTCCCGCTCCAGCTCCCGCAGCCGGCTCACCTCGTCGGCGGCGTCCCGGCCCAGCGTCCGGGCGACCGCGTCGACGTCCACGTCGTCCAGGGTGGCCCCGGGATGCTGCTGGTCGAGGGAGTCGAGCAGTTCGTCCAGCTCGGCGATCTCGTCCAGCGCGTCGGTCGCCTCGCCGTAGCCGAGCGGCCGGTCGCCCCGGACCCGCTCGCCCCGCTGCCAGTCCAGGTCGGGGCGCAGGGCGCGCAGGTGGGCGTCGAGCGCGGACAGCTCACCGGTGAGCCGGTCGCCGAGCGACTGCCGCATCAGCCCGGCCAGCTCCTCGCGCTGCCGGTCAGACAGCGACCGCATCAGCCGCTGGCCGGCGGCCGACCGGCGGGCCAGCACGTCGACCAGCTCGTCGACGTCCTTCGGCTGCTCCGGGAAGAACTCGCCGTGCCGGCGCATGAACTCGGCGAACGCGTCGGTGGTGTCCTCCGCGCGGGCGTGCCGGGCCAGCAGGTCGTTGAGGTCGCGCATCATCTCGGCGAGCTGCGCCTGCACGGCCGGATCCCCGGCGGCCCGCGCGGCGTCGCGCAGCCCGGCGAACCGCTGCTCCAGCACGTCACCGCGCAGCCCGTCGAGAATCCGCTGATAGGTCTGCCGGGCCTCGTCGCTTGTCCACCGGTATTCGGCCAGCTCCTGCACGGCGCGGGCGGTGGACCGGGGCAGGTTGTCGAGCACCGTCTCGGCGAACCGGGCGTCGTCGTCGGTCCGCCCGCGCAGTGCGTCCCGCTCCGCCGCGAGCGCCTGGTCGAGCAGCGCCCGGGACCGGGTCACCGCACCGTCCAGGTCGCCCCGGCGCAGCGCCTCCCGGCGCAGCCGGCGGGCCCGGGCGGCCAGGTCGTCCAGGCCGCCCCGACCCTGCGGGCCCCGGCGCAGCAGATCGCGCAGCGCGTCCCGGAGGCTGCCGCCGGCCAGCACCTCCGCGCCGACCGCGTCCACCGCGGCGCGTACGTCGTACGGCGGGGCGAGCGGGTCGGGGCCGCCCTGCCACTGGCCGTACCGGAACCGGTTGCCGGCCATGCTCAGCTCCGACCGCCGTAGACGGTGCGGCCGGACTCGGTGACGTCCTTGCCGAGCCGGCGGGTCAGGTGCAACCCCTCCAGCACGAACTCGACACCGGCGGCGGCCTGTTCCGGGGTGGGCGCGTCGCCCAGCCCCAACCGGTCAAGTGCCTTGGCCAGCCCCGGCACGGTGCCGACCTGGCGCAGCAGTTCCGCCGAGGCGACCAGCTCACCGGTCTCGATCACCGCCCCCTCGGCGACCAGCGCGGTGAAGCCGGACAGGTCCAACCCGGCCAGCCGGGCCCGGAACGTCTCGGCGGTCGCGGTACGCAGCACGTGGGCCAGGATCTCGGTCTCCCGCCCCTCCTCACCGCTCTCGAACTCGACCTTGCCCCGCAGCGTCGAGGTCACCGACACCGCGTCACCGACCCGGGCGACGGGCGCTTCGGGACGTACCGTGGCGGCGCCGGCACCCGACGCGGAGCCGGCACCCCGCGACCCGGCCGGACCGGGGTCGGTGGCCGGGGACCCGGCGGGACCGGAGTCGGAGGTCGGCGCACCGGCGGGACCGGCGAGCAGGCCGGCGCGGCGCAACGCGGCGGCGGCGACCGTCTCGGCGGCGGCGATGGCGAACCGGGCGGAGACCCCGGAGCGCGGGTCCACCGACGGCGACTCGCGCACCGCGCGGGCGAACCGGGCCAGCACCTCCAGCACGTGCTCCGGCACCTCGGCGACCAGGTCGGCCTCCTGCCGGATCAGGGCCAGCTCCAGGTCCAGGTCGACCGGGTAGTGGGTCCGGACCTCCGCACCGAACCGGTCCTTGAGCGGGGTGATGATCCGGCCCCGGTTGGTGTAGTCCTCCGGGTTGGCGCTGGCCACCAGGAAGAGGTCCAGCGGCAGCCGCAGCTGGTAGCCACGGACCTGGATGTCCCGCTCCTCCAGCACGTTGAGCAGCGCCACCTGGATCCGCTCGGCCAGGTCGGGCAGCTCGTTGACGGCGAAGATGCCCCGGTTGGTACGCGGCACCAACCCGAAGTGGATCGTCTCCGGGTCGCCGAGGGTGCGCCCCTGGGCGATCCGGATCGGGTCGACGTCGCCGATCAGGTCACCGACGCTGGTGTCCGGGGTGGCCAGCTTCTCGCCGTACCGCATGGAGCGGTGCAGCCAGCCGATCGGCAGGTCGTCACCGGCCTCGGCGACCAGCGCGCGGGAGGCCGGGGTGAGCGGGTGCAGCGGGTGCTCGTTGAGCACCGACCCGGGGAGCACCGGGGTCCACTCGTCGAGCAGCGCCACGAGCGAACGGATCAGTCGGGTCTTGCCCTGGCCGCGCTCGCCGAGCAGCACCATGTCGTGGCCGGCGAGCAGGGCCCGCTCGACCTCGGGCAGCACACTGTCGTCGTAGCCGACGATGCCGGGGAAACGGTCCTCGCCGGAGCGCATCCGGGCGAGGAGGTTGTGGCGGAGTTCCTGCTTGACGGTCTGGTACCGGTGTCCGGCGGCGCGCAGTGCGCCGAGGGTGCCCGGCAGGTCGGCGGGCGGGACCGGGAGAGCCTGGTTGGGCGCAGTCACCCGACCCACGCTAGCGCGGTCGCGCTCCCGCCGCCCCCGTCACCGGGATCGCCCCCGCCGCGGGAGGCGGGCCGGTGGTCGGCGTCGTGCCGCTCACCTGCCGGCGCGGGCGCGGATCAGCTTCGGCAGCGCGGCCAGGCCGGTGACCGGCCGGAACTGCCGGGCGGCGGTGGCCAGGGCGGCGTACTCGTCGGCGGGCAGGTCGATCTCCGCGGCGGCGGCGTTGCGCTCCACCTGCTCCACGCTGGAGGCCCCGGGGATGGCCACCACGTTCGGGTGGTGCAGCAGGTAGGCCAGGGCGATCTGGCTGGGGGTGGCGTCGTGCGCGTCGGCCACCTCCCGCAGGGTGCCGATCAGCGCCGCGCCGCGTTCCAGGTTCTCCGGCAGGAAGTACGGGTTGGCCCGGCGCACCGCCCCGGTGGGCGGGTGGGCCGCGTCGTACCGGCCGGAGAGGAAGCCCTGGGCCAGCGGGCTGTACGCGATGACGACCCGCCCGGCCTGCTCCGCGTACGGGATCAGGTCCTCCTCCGGACCACGGTCGACCATGCTGTAGCGGACCTGGTTGCTCAGCACCCGCCGACCCAGCGCGGCCTCGGCGAACTGCCAGCGACGCAGCGGATAGTTGCTGACCCCGACCTCGCCGACCAGGCCGACGTCCTGGAGGGCGCGCATGCCCCGCATGGTGTGCGTGTCGGCGACCACCGGGTTGGCCTGGTGCACCTGGTAGAGGTCGATGCAGCGGACGCCGAGCCGGGCCGCCGAGGCGACCGCGCGCTGCTGCACCACCGGGGCCACCGGCAGCAGCGGAAAGATCTTGCTGGCCACCACGACCTTGGCCCGGTCGGCGTCGAGCGCCTCGCCGAGGATGCGCTCGCTGCGACCGAAGCCGTACAGCTCGGCGGTGTCGAACAGGGTCACCCCGAGGTCGAGTGCCCGCCTGACGATCTGGGTCGCCCGCCGCTCGTAGTCGGGCCCGTAGCCCCACTCCCGGGAACCGAACTGCCAGGTGCCGAGGCCGATCTTGGAAATGGGCTTGGGAGTGTCGACCGGGACGAAGCGCATACGCTCGAAGCTACCCTGGGCGGCGGCCCGACGAGCCCGAGTCGCCGTGTGCTGCCGGCGACGGGACGGCCCCGACCAGGGTGAACGCCCTGTCGGGGGGTCGGGCTAGGGTCGGGGCCGTGACCTACCTCGCCGCGGACGACCGCTACGACCAGATGACCTACCGCCGCAGCGGGCGCAGTGGCCTGCGACTGCCGGCCATCTCCCTCGGGCTGTGGCACAACTTCGGGCCGGACCGCCCGTTCGACAGGCAGCGGGACATCGTCCGCCGGGCGTTCGACCTCGGCGTCACCCACTTCGACCTCGCCAACAACTACGGTCCCCCGCCCGGCGCGGCCGAGGAGGCGTTCGGCCGACTGCTCGCCACCGACCTGAAGCCCTACCGGGACGAGCTGGTGGTGTCCAGCAAGGCGGGCTACCTGATGTGGCCCGGCCCGTACGGCGAGTGGGGCTCCCGCAAGAACCTGATCTCGTCGCTGGACCAGTCGCTGCGGCGGATGGGTCTGGACTACGTCGACGTCTTCTACTCCCACCGGTTCGACCCGGACACCCCGCTGGAGGAGACGATGGGCGCGCTCGACGCCATCGTCCGGTCCGGTCGGGCGCTCTACGTCGGCGTCTCCAACTACGACTCGGAGCAGACCGCGCGGGCCGCCGCGATCCTGCGTGACCTGGGTACGCCGCTGCTGATCAACCAGCCGTCCTACTCCATGCTCAACCGCTGGACGGAGGCCGACGGCCTGCTCGACACGCTGGCCGAGGTCGGGGCGGGCTGCATCGCCTACAGCCCGCTGGCCCAGGGGCTGCTCACCGACCGCTACCTCGGCGGCATCCCGGAGGATTCCCGGGTACGCACCAGCGTCTTCCTCGACGAGAGCGCCGTGACCGACGAGAAGCTGGCCACCGTCCGGGGCCTCGGCAAGGTCGCCGAAGGGCGTGGGCAGACCCTCGCCCAGCTCGCCCTGGCCTGGGCGCTGCGTGACCCCCGGATGACCAGCCTGATCATCGGGGCCAGCAGCGTGGCCCAGTTGGAGGGCAACGTCGCCGCCCTACGCCGCCTCGACCTCACCCCCGACGAGCTGAGCGAGATCGACCGCCTCCTCGGCTGACTCCCCCGCCGGCCGTCCCGCTCACCAGATGCGGCGGCGGCCGGCGCGGTGGTTGCGCACCCCGCAGGGGCGGCCGGGCGGGACGGGTGCCGGGCGGCGCAGCCGGGTCGCCACCAGCGCCACCAGCAGCACGGTCACCACCACCGCCGCGCCCACCACCAGCCGCAGGTTGCCGCCGCCGAGCCGGGTCACCGATGCCACCGGTACGCCGGCCTCCCCGCCCGGGCCGACGGACCCGCCGACGACCGAGGTGGCTTCGGGGGAGGCCGCCGGGGCCGTGCCGGCACCTGTCGACGTGGCACCTGTCGACGTGGTGCCTGTCGACGTGGTGCCTGTCGACGTGGTGCCGCTCGGGGCGGTGTCGGTCGGGCTGGCCGCCAGCACGCCGCCGGCCGGCCGGAACAGCACGTCGGAGCAGGAGTAGTAGGTGTCCGGGGTGTCGGAGTTCTGCCACACCGTGTAGATCAGGTGCCGGCCGGTCAAACCTGCGGGCAACCGCCCCGGCATCTGGTACGACCCGTCCCGCAGCGGCGGGTCGGTCACCGACAGGAACGGAATCCTGTCGAGGTCGGCCCAGCGCAGCGGAGTCTGCGGGTCGTACCCGGGGCGGGTGGTGTACAGCCGGAAGGTGCCCTTGTGCGGGATGGTGCCCCGGTAGCGGAAGGTGTACTTCGCCCCGGCGGTCAGCTCGGTCGCCGGCCAGTCCGCGCGGGCCAGGTCCAGCCCCCGGTAGGCGGAGAGCCCACCGCTGCACAGCTCGCCGTCCGGGATGCGCTGCCGGTCCCGGCCGGCGACGCCGTACACCCGGATGTTGTCCCACTCGCGCAGTGCCGCGCCCGCCGACACCGCCGCCAGGCAGGCCGATGTCGAGACGTGCGGCCCCTCCGGGCCGCAGGCCGCCGAACGGCTCAGCGGGCTGGTCGGTGCGCCGTGCGCGGCGGCGGGAGCCGCGTCGAGCAGCACAGTCACCGCCACGACCGCGAGGGCGGCGAGCGTTCGGCGTACGGTCATCTGGTCGACCTCCCGCCACTGGTACGGATGCGGACGGGCAAAGGTTCGACGGTCGGGCGCGGCGTGCCGGCGGCGAGGGGCGGCGGGTGGGGTCTGGTTGGCTCTACAGTGACCGCACTTCCCGTATCAAGGAGCGTGCGTGTCCGAGCCGGAACCGACGTCAGACTCCCCCGGGGGCAGCCCACCGCCGTCCGGGCCCCCGCCCGCCGCCGGGACGCCGTACCTGTTGACCATGCCCACCCTGGCGGGGGCGCCGCCGGCCATCAGGTGGCCCGGCCGGGAGGGTGAGCCCGGGTGGGCCATCCCGGTCCAGGTCCCGGACGGCACCCTCGGCTATGCCATCTTCCTGCCCCTGGTGCCGGCGACCACCGACGCCCCGGCGGGCGACGTCGACGCGCATCCGGAGACCGCCCCCGCCACCGGGCGGACAGAAGCACTCCCGTCGGCCGCCGCCCGGGCAACGGCAGCTCCTGCCGTGCCGGCCGCTCGAAGCGACGGGGCCCCGGCCGGCTCGACCGACGATGACCCGGCTGGCGAGGTATCCGGGCAGGCAGGGCAGGTTCCCGCAGCCCAGCGGGCCACGACGGTCCCCGCTCCGCGCACCGGGGCAGCCACCACCGCCGGCGAGCCGGCCCCGAAGAACCCGGCAGCGCCCGCCCCACAGCCCGGCCCGGACCGGCCGGCGACGCCCGGTCCGGGCGCGCCCCCGGTGCCGCCCGGTCCGGGCGCGCCCCCGGTGCCGCCGGGTCCGGGCGCGCCCCCGGTGCCGCCGGGTGCCGGTGCACGGCCGGCCCCGTACTGGGGTGGGCCGCCGGCGTCCTGGGCCCCGCAGCCGCCACCGCCGTCGTTCCTCAGCACCCGGTGGCCCGGACCCCGGCCCGCGACCGGGTGGGCGGTGCCGGCGGCGGTGCTCGTCGGCGCGCTGGGCGTGGCGTTCTTCGTCCCGCTGAGCCGCACCGGCATCGGCTGGTTCCTCGGCTGGTTGATCCTCACCGTCGGGGTGGTCGCCGCCGTCCGGAAGAGCACCGAGGCGCTGACCCGCACCGACCGGCTGATCCGGGGCGGCTGGGCGGTGGCCGCGCTGGCGCTGCTGGCCGTGCTGGCCTTCCGTAACGCCTGGTGGCTGGTGACCTTCTGCGTGTTCGGGGCACTGGGCTGCGCGGCGCTGGCCATCGTGGGCGGAAGACAGCTCCGTTCGATCCTGTTCAGCCTGGTCGCGGCCCCGTTCGCGGCGCTGCGCGGGCTGCCCTGGGTACGTCGGCACGTGACCACCACCGGCTCCGGCCAGTTGGTGCCCCGGGTCGTCGGCTCGGTCGTCGCCACCGCCGTGGTGCTGCTCGTCTTCGGGCTGCTGCTCTCCTCCGCCGATGCCGCCTTCAACCAGGTGCTCGGCGCGATCGTGCCCGAGATCAACGTCGGTACGGTGATCCGCTGGATCTTCCTGGCCACGCTGGGCGGGTTGATCGCGGTCGCCGCCACCTACACCCTGACCGCCCCGCCGGACCTGTCCGCTGTCGACCGGGAGGGTCGCCGTCGGTGGGGGACGCTGGAGTGGGCCCCGGCCATCGCGGCCCTGACACTGCTCTTCGTCGGCTTCGTCGCGGTGCAGTTCACAGTGCTCTTCGGCGGTCAGCGGCACGTCCTGCGCACCGCCGGCCTGAGCTACGCCGAGTACGCCCGCAGCGGGTTCTGGCAGCTCACCGTGGTGACCCTGCTGACCGTGGCGGTGCTGGGCGGGGTGACCCGGTGGGCGCGACGGGAGACCCGGGTCGAACGGATCCTGCTGCGGGTGCTGCTCGGGCTGCTCAGCGCGCTCAGCGTGGTGATCGTGGTGTCCGCGCTGTCCCGGATGTACACCTACCAGAAGGTCTACAGCTTCACCGGCGAGCGGATCTTCGTGATGGCCTTCGAGCTGCTGCTCGGCGCGGTCTTCCTGATGATCCTGGCGGCGGGGGTGCGGTGGCAGGGCCGCTGGGTTCCCGGCGTCACCGTCGGCCTGGCCGTGGTGATGCTGCTCGGCCTGGCCGTGCTCAACCCGGAGGACTACGCGGCCCGCCGCAACATCGCCCGGTACGAGCAGTCCGGCAAGATCGACGCCTGGTACCTGCGGGCGCTCTCCGCCGACGCCACCCCCGCCCTGGCCAACCTGCCGGACCGGGTCCGCCGCTGCACGCTGAGCTGGATCGACGACGACCTCGCCGAACCGGATCCGTGGTACGCCTGGAACCTGGGCCGCACCCGGGCCCGCGCCGAACTGGACCGGCTGGGCCCGCGCGCGATCGGTGGGCAGAAGGACTGCAAGGCCGCCGACCAGTTCGACCTGCCGAAGACCCGCCGCACGCCCCGCTGACCGTCCCACACCGCACCGCACCGCACCGCACTGCACCGAATCCGCTGCCCGGCCCGGATCGTTTACCGGGTCGGGCAGCGCTGTTCCACCACCGAACCGCCCGGTGACGATTTCGCCGGGACGGGCAACCCGCGGCGCCGGACCCCGCGTGACTATCTCGACATGGGGATCGGAGGCCTGAATGGGTGATCGCGACGCGGCGTTCGCGGCGTACTTCGCGGCGAGGTCGGAGGCGATGCGCGGCACCGCGTACCTGCTCTGCGGCGACTGGCACCGGGCGGAGGACCTGGTGCAGACCGCGTTCACGAAGCTCTATCTGGTCTGGAACCGGGTCTCCCGGCACGAGGTACTGGACGCCTACGTGCGGCAGATCCTGGTCCGGACCTTCCTCGACGAGCGGCGGCGCGGCTGGTGGCGGCGGGAACGGGTGGGTGCCGAGCAGAGCGAGCGGCCGGCACCGCCCGAGTCACCGGAGAACCGGCTGGTGCTGCTCCAGGCGCTGGCCGCCGTACCGCCACGGCAGCGGGCCGTCCTGGTGCTCCGTTACTGGGAGGACCAGTCCGTCGAGGAGGCCGCGGCGGTGCTCGGCTGCTCCACCGGGACGGTGAAGAGCCAGTCGGCGCGCGGGCTGGAAACGCTGCGCGGCCTCCTGTCCCCCACCCTCAGCGGAGTCCGGAAGGGACAACGATGAACGGCGAAGAGTTGCGCGAGGCACTACGTACCGAGATGGCCGGCACCACCCGGCCGCCGTCGTTGAGCGTGGACGCCGCGCTGCGTGCGGCCCGACGGACCCGGGTACGACGCCGTACCGCCTGGGCCGGCGTCGGACTGGCGGTGGCGCTGCTCGCGGTGACCGGGGTGAGGGCGATCGGCGCCCCCGGTTCCGGCGGGTTCACCCCGGCGGCGTCCGATCCCGGTCCCGTCCCACCCCCGTCGGTGCACGACACCAAGCAGGCGTGGCCGACCGGGCCCGACGGTCGTCCCCAGGAGGACCGGACCGCGCGGGCGGGCACCCGGTACGACCAGGGGGTCCGACTGCTCGACGAACTCGTCGCGGTGGTACCGACCAGGTACACCGTGCCGGCGGACCCGGCGAACCCGCCCGCCGGCCAGCCCCTGGTGCGCGACCATCAGGCACAGTTCGACGGCGAGTTGGACGGGGTCGAGGTGTGGAGTTACACGTCCTCGGTCACCGTGCAGCAGGGGCAACGGATGGGCCGGTTGCTCGTCGAGGTGCACAGTGCCGGCAACCGGTTGTCGACCGGGCCGTGCCCGCTGACCCGGCAGTTCTGGGGCATGGCGGGCGAGTGCGAGGTGGTGACCGTCGGCACGACGCAGGTCGGCGTGGTGGTCCGGCCCGGCGGGGACGACCGGTTCGACCAGTGGGCCGCCTACCGGCACCCGGACGGGGTGGTGGTCTTCGTCGCGCAGTCGGCGAGGCTCGGCGACGGCCAACCGGAACTGACCGCCCTGCCGTTCTCGCCGCGACAGCTGGCGACCCTCGCCGGTGACGAACGGTTCCATCTGCGCTGAGAGGACTTGCCCGGGATAAGCGGGTTGCCCGGTAGGCGGCAGCCATCCGCAATTCCGGCACCCGTCCGGTTACCCGCCGGGTTACCGTCGCGGGCGCATTTCCCCTGGTAGGACGGTATTTGATCAGCCAGAAAACGGCTGTCAACGGAAACCTCGGAGAAACGAGAACTGGTTAGCGTTCGCGACCGTTGAACGCTCAACTCGTTCCGAGGAGAATCCTTTGAAGGTACGAACATCGAGGAGTATGCGCGTACTCCTCTCGGTGATCGTCGCGGTGACGGCCCCGGTGGCACTGGCGACGCCGGCCACCGCGGCGTCACCCACCGCAGTCGCACCACCCCCGGCCGCCTCGCCGGACCTGCCCGACCCGACGGCCCGCGGCCCCTTCGGTCACCGGGCCGTCCAGGAGGCCAAGTTCGGCCTCGCCAGCATCCAGGAGCCGAACTCCGCAGGCGCCGACCCGACGGCCGGCACGGCGCAGGCGGCGGAGCAGGTCGAGATCCGGGGTCAGCTCTACACGCCGGACTGGACCAAGCGCACCACCCCGTCGCCGGTGATCGTGCTGGTGCACGGCAACCACGGCTCGTGCGACTCCGGTCAGGACACCGCCCAGCTCACCTGCGCCCAGTTCAAGCACAACGAGAACGGCTACGCCTACCTGGCGGAAAACCTCGCCACCTGGGGCTACACCACGTTCTCGGTGTCCCAGGACCAGCTGATGATGCGGCAGGACAGCAGCAAGGGCAAGGGCATGCACAGCCGGCGGCTGCTCATCGCCGCCACCCTGGACGCGATAAGCGCGGCGAACCGCCCCGGCGGGCTGCCTGTCGACCCGCACACCACAGTCGGCACCACCCTCGCCGGTCGCCTCGACCTGACCCGCATCGGCCTGATGGGCCACTCGCGCGGTGGTGACGCGGTGTCGAGCTTCATCGACTACAACCGGATCCGCACCGACGGTCCGCGTTATCCGCTGCGCGGGGTCATCTCGCTAGCGCCTGTGGACTACGAGCGCAAGGCCCCGTACGGGATGCCGTACATGTCGATCCTGCCGATGTGCGACGGCGACGTCTCCAACCTCCAGGGCGCGCGGCTCTTCGAACGCAGCCAGTACGTCAACCCGGGCGACCCCTTCCCCCGGATCCAGGTGGAGCACCTGGGCGCGATCCACAACTGGTACAACACCGTCTGGTACGCCGACGGCGGCGCGGACGGCCAGGCCAACAACGACGCCGCCTGCGGCAACTCGGCGCCGTTCGCGACCAACAACATCCACCCCAACAACCTGCGGCTCAGCGGTGCGGCCAGCTACACCGACCCCGACCTGAACTACTCCATCGACAACTCCGACCCGTTGAACCCGGCCGTGAACACCAAGTTCTCCGGCGACGCGGCGCGGATGGGTGACCAGGAGAAGCTCGGGCTGGCGACGATGGCCGCCTTCTTCCGGCGCTACGTCGGCGGCGAGGGCGCGTTCCAGCCCTACCTGACAGGTGAGCTGGCGAACACCCCGAGCGGGCTCCAGGTCCCGGCGTCGGCCTGCCCGACCAGCCCGTCCGGCACCGCCATCGGATGCAACGAGCGGGTCAACACCAGCTACTTCGCCGCCCCGCAGGAGCGGGTGGACGTGATCCGTCCCGAGGTGAACAACCCGCTCACCCGCAACGCCCTCGGCGGCACCCTGACCGGCAGCGGCTTCGCCGACCCGTACGCGCAGGCCGCCGGGGTGACGCCGAAGCCGGCGACCACCACAGGTGGTTACGACTGGTGCAACCCGGAGCCGCAGGACTTCGCCCCGGCGCAGCTCGGCAGGACCGGGCTGCCGACCGCCGCCAAGCCCTGCCCGCTGCCGGCAGCCGGTGCGCTCGGCGGGCAGAACGGCACCCGGGAGAACAGCCCGGTCAACCACTCCTACGGCCGACAGCTCACCCTCGCCTGGGAGCCGGGCTCGACCGCGTCGCTGACCGCCGCGATCCCGGCCGCGTCCGGCGACGTACGGCACCTGAAGGCGCTCGCCCTCAGCGCCGCCGTGAACTTCTTCGACACCCGCAACCCGGGTGCCGACAACCGGGGCGACAACACCCGGGACACCACTGTCAACGGCACCCCGACCAACCCGGTCTGGCCCAACGAGAAGCCCACGTCGTACGACCCGTCGTCGACCACCCAACGGTTCGTGATCGCGCTGCGCGACACCGCCGGCCACGAGGGGACCGTCGACGCCGGGGATCCCCGCTGGGGCAACGCCCTGCACATGTCGACGGGCACCAACACCCCGAACACCCACGTCGTCCTCGACCAGATCCGGGTCCCGCTCGCCGAGTTCGCGGCGCAGGGCGTGGACGTGGGCGCCCTGGCGAAGCTGGAACTCCGCTTCGGCGTGGGCGACCTGCCGAAGTCCGGCTCGATCGAGCTGGCCGACGTACGTTTCCAGGAGACCGAGGCGGGGGCGCAGATCCTGTCCGACGGCGACAAGGCCGACGGCGCGGGTCACGGCCCGGCCGCCCTCGGCGGCCCCGACCCGGCGACCTACCTCGCCGGCTACGACAACACCCCGGGCAACGTCGCGCTCGTCGACCCGGTGGCCAACCCGCAGGGCAACACCACCTGGACTGTCGACGACGACCGGAAGCAGTGCCCGACGGCGGACTTCACCTCGATCCAGCGGGCAGTCGACTTCGCGTCGCCGTGGGACACCATTGTGGTCTGCGCGGGGGTCTACCAGGAGTCGTCGACGCCGGTGAACCACGCGTCCAACCCGGTGCAGACCGGCGCCCGCAACGGCCTGACCATCACCAAGCCGCTGAAGATCAAGGGCGCAGGCGCGGACAAGGTGACCATCAAGCCGGACCCGTCGCTGGGGAACCTGGCCGGCGACCAGCCGTACCTGCGCGACGGCGGCGGCAACGTGATCACCGTTTCCCGCCAGTCGCTCGGCTCGACCGACACCAACGAGATGTTCCTCGACCTGTCGGGGGTGACGGTCACCTCCGGTGAGGTCTGGGCCGAGGCGGGCATCGCGTTCTTCGGCGCGGCCGGCCGGGTCGCGGACAGCGTCGTCGGCCCGCTGCGGGTGGCGAGCACCGACGAGGAACTGGCCGCGCACCCGCACGGCTGGGGCATCGTGAAGACCGGCGTCATCCGGGGAGCGGGCACCGGCACGGTGGAGAGCGAGGTGACGGTCACCGGCAGCGTGGTCAGCGGCTACCAGTCCGGGGGCATCCTCTTCGACGGCGCGCGGGGCCGCGACGGCACCCCCGACACCACCGTCCGCAGCGGCATCAGGCAGCACGGGTACGTGACCGACACCGTGGTCACCGGCGAGCCGAACAGCCGGTTCCCGCAGACCGGCATCGCGTACACCAGCGGGACGGACGGCTTCGTGAACACCAGCCGGATCACCGGGAACTACTATGCGCCCGCGCCGTCGCGGTCGTACGGCATCCTGCTGACCGACGCCGGCACCGGGACGGCCGGGGCGCTCGCCGGCACCCGCAACGTGCTCACCGGCAACGGGTTCGCCGTCTACAACGCCAACGCCGACAACACCGCCGTCCGCGAGGGTGCACCGTTCGCGCTGACCGGCAGCTACCTCGGCAGCGGGCAACCGGTGCCGGGCGGCCCGGCGGTCCCGGAGACCGGCGTCGAGGCGATCTCCGGCGTGGACAGCACCGGTGCGGCCACCGTCACCGTCACCAAGCGTCGCCCGACGCCGCCACCGGCGGTGCCCACCGGAGTGGGTCGGGTCGCCGACGCCGCGCCCTCGGCCGAACTGGCCGACCCGGGACGCGGCGCGGTGTTCCAGGTCGGGACGACGGTGCACCCGCTGATCCGGGGCACCGACGACTTCGCCATCGCCTCGACGAGCCTGTTCGTCAACGGCACCCTGGTCGGCACCAGCACCACCGCCCCCTACCTGTTCGACTGGACGCCGACGGCGAAGGACGCCGGCCGGCAGGTCAGGTTCCAGGCGATGGTGGTCGACTCGTCCGGGCAGTCGACGCTGTCCAAGCCGATCGTCGGCACCGTGGATCCGGCGACGCCGCCGCCGATCGTACGGATCGACAAGGTGGAGGCCGACACCGCGTCGGGTACGGCGACGCTCACCGCGACCGTCAACACGGCAGGCACCCTCACCCTCACCGGTGAGAAGGTGAATGCGGTCACCCGGCAGGTGGCGAAGGCGAACACCGTGACGATGACCGTGACGGTGGCACCCGCGTACCGCCAGACCCTTGTCAAGACCGGTCGACTCGACGTGGCGTTCACTGTCGGGTTCGCCAACGCGGCCGGGCAGAGCCCGGACGAGACGGTGCAGATGACCCTGATCAGGTCGTGACGGCCCGACGCTGAGGGGAAGGGTCTCTCCGCAAGGGGGCCCTTCCCCTCGGTGTGTCCGGGGTCGCCGACGTGCCCTGCCCTGTGCGGATCGGGCGTCGGCGTGACTAGCTCGTCGGGTCGGCCTTGAGGCTGGTCAGGAAGCTGGCCCAGGAGCGGCCGTCGAAGGCGAGCACCGGGCCGCTGCGGTCCTTCGTGTCGCGGACGTCCACCGCTCCACCGACGAACCGCACCTCGACGCAGGCCGCGTTGTTTGAGCTGCGAGAGGACTTGAACCAGCCACGATCGGGGGTGGGGAGAATGGTCATCACGTCATCTCCTTGGCGATCCGCCGGATCAGCTCCAGCGACTCCGTCGAGCTTAACGCCCGTTCCCGCGCCTCGGCGAAGGTGACGACGTAGTCCGCGACCCGGCTGGACTGGTCGATGATGTCGCTGGAGGTCAGCACCTCCTGCCACACCAGGTCGGGCAGTCGGGGCGACGGGAACGACAGGATCTGGAACGGGCCACCGAGCGCGGGATGCGCTCCGGCGGTGAACGGCATCACCCGGATCTCGATCTGCTCCGGGCGCTCGGTCAGCAACCGGCCGAGGTGGTCGAGCTGGGCGCGCATCACCTCCGGCCCGCCCACCTGCTGCCGCAGCACGCCCTCGGCGATCACGGTGGTCACGCGGATAGGGTAGTCACCGTCCAATCGCCGTTGCCGCGCCATCCGCGCGGCAACGCGCCGGTCCATCTCGGTCAGTCGCACGTAGGTGTTGCCGCCCCGGATGACGGCGCGGGCGTATTCCTCGGTCTGCAACAGCCCATGGAGCAGCTCGTTATCGTAGGTGCGGATGTGGTCGGCACCTGCCTCGTAGCCGAGGAAGCGCAGGAACTCGGCCGGGAAGAGCTGCGAATACTGGTGCCACCAGGCCCGCTGCGCGGCAGCGACCCGCAGCCCCTCCAGCTCGGCCGCGTCGGCAGGATCGAGTTCGTAGACCGTGACCAGCTGGGCCAGTCGGTCGGCGGGCAGCTTGACCCGCCCCGCCTCCACCCCCGAGATGTACGCCTGCGTGATGCCGCTCGCGCGGCCCGCCGCGACGGCTGTCATCCCCACCTCTTCCCGGCGCTCCCGCAGCCGCATGCCCAGCTCCCACGCCTGCACGGTGGGCGACACGAGCGGCGGTGGCGACTTGCGGCGCGTCTTTGCGGGGTTCGGTGTCATCTCAACTCCATCCGTCCATGGTCTGCATGGCAACCATGACCATAGTCGGCTGACACTCCGAAGACCAGGGTCTTGATATCATCATCTTCATCGGTAATGCTCTTTGGCAGGAGGTTCATCGACAGGAGGAGGCAGCATGTTCGAGCCGGGCAGCTGGACCAGCCAGGAGCCGCAGGTGCGGCACGCGTTCTCGCTCTGCCGGGTCGTCGACGCCGGCACCCCCGACCAGTGGTACGACCTGCTCGGTGTCGTCCGGGTGCCGGTCGACCGGCTGGCCCCCGACAAGCAGCGTGACCAGCTCCGCCCCTGGGCGCTGGCCACGCTGACGGCCGGCGGTTACGGCTTCGGCCGCTACTACGCGTGCTACTCCACGCTCGACGAAGACGACGAACCCGACAAGGCCATCACCGACGAGGACATCAACTGGTCCGGCAGCACCATCCTGGTCCCCGCCACGCCACCGGCCACCCCGTGCTGAAACGTGGCCTTCATTAGACTGCCCTGGTTGAGACGTAAGTCAATTTCTGCGGAGGCGCTGCACACCCAGGGGGTCACGAACGAAGCGCGGTACAGCCGGCAGCACTAGCTGCGGCGTATGTCGCGTTACCGCAAGCTCAACATCCGAGTCACTGACGCTGCGGGCAGGCGGGAATCGGATGGCCCCCACCGCGGGCCAGATGGGTACCCAACAGTCTGGGCGACGCCGAGGAACTGGCACTCCCCAACCTGTGACGGTATAGGTCAACAGCGCCACACCCCGGAAGACGAGGCACGTCCACATAGCGTGCCGCACCTCGGAGTCATCCCATGACCGGTCTCTTCGGATAATTCTCACCGTGGCTTGAGGAAGCGAGAACTCGCGCTCTCCAACGTGCCTCCCCAGCCAAACCGAACTGTGCTCGGGTGGAAGCTCAGTCTGTTGGAGCCGGCGACGCATTGCTAAGGTTGTCGTCGCCGGCGTCGGTGTGGAAACTTCCCGCATCCACGCCGTCTTGATTGCCCAGGTAGCAAGATCGGCTGCCCGATCTGGCTGAATCACAATTGCCTGCCGGCTACCCGCCGAGTCGATCAGGTCTGACACGGTGGGTTGCACCCGCTGCTCAAGCCGACTCATCCACCCGTTGTTGCAGCCCCGACAAACCTCTCGCGCAACCAACGTCAGGACAGAACCTTGGCGTTCAGTCACTACAGTCGGATCCTCGGTGAAAGCATCGACAGCGGTTCGCCGAAAGCCGGCATGGTGTACGTAACGGGTGGGGTTCGGAGTCTCCAGGTACCCGTGCATCCACCGTGGCCAGATGTGCTCTTTGCTGAGCGATCCGGTGAGGCCACAAAACGCACACGCCCGCCCCTGGCGTGTCCGGCCGCGCTGTCCATTCGCCACGGTGCCCTTCCCCGTCCACGCTCACCCCGCCGGGTCCTCTATCAACTTTCATCATCTGGCGTCAGGAAGGTAGCTTCCACCGCACGAGCGCGTCGCCATACTCGCACCTGACCTGCCTCAAGAAACCTGGCAGCCGGACCGAAGAGGGCAAACTGCGACCTCGGGCCACCAAGAACCGAAGGCCATTGCTTTGTAGCAGGTGGCGGCCGTACCGTCACGTCCACTTCATGATCCACCCACCCAGGTCGGGCAAAGTGACCGCCGTCACGTAGTAGCTTCGGACGGGTCGTGGACCGCGTCCGGGGCCGAATAGGGTCAAACAATCAAGGGCTTGCTCATCAAATTCGATGAGCAAGCCCTTGATTCGCTACCTAAGGGTGGAGCCGAGGGGACTCGAACCCCTGACCCCCACACTGCCAGTGTGGTGCGCTACCAGCTGCGCCACGGCCCCTTGCGGTCGGCCCGGTCGCCCGGGCACGGAGAGAACTATACACACGACGCCCGGCATGGTCATCTCGCGGGGGTGCCCCCGGAAGCGCCCGGTGGATCAGTTCAGTGCCACGTCCGGGGGGAAGTGCGCGACCGCCGCCATCATGCCGCCCTGCCGGCGCAGCACCATCGGCCAGAGGTCGTCCGGGCGGTCGACGAAGGCGTCGCCGGGCAGCGCGTCGAGCACGAACCAGGAGCCGTCCTCGATCTCCTGCTCCAACTGCCCGGCGCCCCAGCCGGAGTAGCCGGCGAAGACCCGGATGCCGCCGATGCTGTCCCGCATCCGCTCCGGGTCGACCGACAGGTCGACGGTGCCGACCGCGCCGGAGATCGGCTGGAAGCCCTTCAGCCGCCGCATCGGGTGGCGCATCCGGGCCAGGCAGATCGCCGACTCCGGCTGCACCGGGCCGCCTTCGAAGAGCACCGCCGGGTGCCGGGCGAGGTCGCTCCACTCACCGAGGACGTCCGCGACGGCGACCTCGGTGGCCCGGTTGAGCACCACCCCGAGCGCCCCGTTGGCCTCGTGGGCGACAAGCAGCACCACCGTACGATCGAAGTTCGGGTCTTTGAGGGCCGGTGTCGCGACCAGCAGTCGCCCGGTCATCGACTCCACGGCACGACCGCTGATCGCCGGTCCCTCCCCCTGCATCTCGGACATCGTCAGCCGCGCACCGGGTCCGACAACCGGGCACCACCGACCATCCGTGCTGTCACCGCCATGTCTGGCACCATAGCCTGCACCCGGTGCGGTGGCTAAGGTCTGACCGACAGGTGATCGAGGGCGGTCGAGGGAGGGTCGATGGGTCCGACGGCGGACATCGCGGTGATCGGCGGTTCGGGGTTGTACGCGCTCCTCGACGACGCGACGGAACACCGGGTGGAGACACCGTACGGCGACCCTTCGGACGTGATCACCGTCGCACCGGTGGGCGGCCGGCGGGTGGCCTTCCTGCCCCGGCACGGGCGTGACCACCGCCACCCCCCGCACCTGATCCCGTACCGGGCGAACCTGTGGGCGCTGCGCACGCTGGGGGTACGCCAGGTGCTCGCCCCGTGTGCCGTCGGCGGGCTCCGCCCCGAGCTGGGCCCCGGCACCTTCGTGGTGCCCGACCAGCTGGTCGACCGGACCAGTGGCCGGGTGCAGACCTACTACGACCAGGGCGCGGTGCACGTGGCGTTCGGTGACCCGTACTGCCCGGTGGGGCGGCGTACCCTGCTCGACGCGGCGACCGGGCGGGACGTGCCGGCGGTGGACGGCGGCACGGTGGTGGTTGTCGAGGGCCCCCGCTTCTCCACCCGCGCGGAATCCCGCTGGTACGCCTCGATGGGCGGCGCGGTGGTCAACATGACAGGCCACCCGGAGGCGGTGCTCGCCCGCGAACTGGCCCTCTGCTACACCTCCATCGCCCTGGTCACCGACCTGGACGCCGGTGTGGAGGCCGGCGACTCGGTCACCCAGGACGAGGTCTTCCGGGTCTTCGGCGAGAACACCGACCGGCTGCGGGGTGTACTGCTGGACGCGGTGGGCGCCCTGCCCGCCGACCGCGACTGCTCCTGCCGGCACGCGCTGGACGGCATCAGGACCCCGTTCCCGCTCCCCTGAGCCGCGCCCGTCGGGCGCGGTCCGGGAGGCGATAGCCGGCAAAGCGCCTGAACCGCAGCCTGCCGCCCGATAGATTCGGCAGGTCGGGGGCGGATCGCCGGGGCCCGGCGGGCAGCGGCGCGGGCCGGGGACACGGAGGCGGGGGCGATGGCGACCGTCCGGGAGACCACCTACGACCTGCTCCGCGCCCTCGGCCTCACCACGATCTTCGGCAACCCCGGCTCGACCGAGGAGCCGTTCCTCCAGGACTTCCCGGCCGACTTCCACTACGTGCACGCCCTGCACGAGGCGTCGGCGGTGGCCATGGCCGACGGGTACGCGCAGGCCACCGGCCGGCCGGCGCACGTCAACCTGCACACCGCCCCGGGCACCGGCAACGGCATGGGCAACCTCGTCACCGCCTGGCACAACCGGACCCCGCTGATCGTCTCCGCCGGGCAGCAGAGCCGGGAGATGCTGCTGCTGGAGCCCCGGCTGGCCAGCCGGCGACCGACCGAGCTTCCCCAGCCGTACGTGAAGTGGAGCCACGAGCCGGCGCGGGCGCAGGACGTGCCGGCGGCCTTCATGCGGGCGTACGCCACGGCGGCGCAACCGCCGACCGGACCGGTCTATCTCTCCCTGCCGCTCGACGACTGGCAGCAGCCGGCGGACCCGCCGCCACAGGTGCGGACGGTGGCCACCCGGTTCGCCCCCGACCCGCGTCGGCTGCGGGAGTTCGCCGCGGTGCTGGCGGCCGGCCGCAACCCGGTGCTGGTGCTCGGCGCGGCCGTGGACCGGGCCGCCGCCTGGCCGGTCGCGGTGGCGGTGGCGGAGCGGCTCGCCGCGCCGGTCTGGTCCGCGCCGGCACCGGAGCGGGCCGCCTTCCCGGAGCACCACCCGCATTACCGGGGGGTGCTGCCGTACGCGATCGCCCCCCTGGCCGAGAAGCTCACCGGGCACGACGTGGTGCTGGTGGTCGGTGCGCCGGTGTTCCGCTACTACCCGCACGTGCCCGGCGACCACCTGCCGCCCGGGGCCCGGCTGCTGCACGTCACCGACGACCCGGACGAGGCGGCCCGCGCCCCGGTGGGCGACAGCCTGCTCGGTGACGCCGGGCTGACCCTGGCCGCGCTGCTGGACCTGCTGCCGGCGGCCGACCGGCCCCCGCCCGCGCCCCGCCCGACACCGCCGCCCCCGGAGCCCGGTGACCCGCCCGGCGCGGACGCGCTCTTCGCCGCGTTGGCCGCCTGCTGGCCCACCGACGGGGTGCTGGTGCAGGAGTCACCGTCCAACCTGGCGGCGCTGCGTCGCCGGCTCCCGGTGACCCGCCCGGCGTCGTACTTCACCATGGCCAGCGGCGGGCTCGGCTACGGGCTGCCGGCCGCCGTCGGCATCGCCCTCGCCGAACGGGACACCGGGCGGGGCCGGCCGGTCGTCGCGGTGATCGGGGACGGCTCCTTCCACTACTCGGTGCAGGCACTGTGGACCGCCGCCCGGCTGCGGTTGCCGGTGGTCGTGCTGGTCCCGGTGAACCAGCAGTACGCCATCCTCAAGGCGTTCGCCGAGCTGAAGTCCACACCCGGCGTGCCCGGACTGGACCTGCCGGGCCTCGACCTCACCGCCATCGCCCGGGGCTACGGCTGCGCCACCCGCGTCGTCGACACCCCGGCCGACCTGGACGACGCCCTGACCGAGGCACTACGCGCGAACCGACCGACCGTACTGGCCGCCCCCATCAGCCCCACCATCCCCAACCTCCTCTAACCCCCCACCCCACCCC